>DBFDDV010000108.1:0-22406 GCA_048302525.1 Collinsella sp.
GGCCAACGGCATCGATGGCATCGTGTGCTCGCCGATGGAGGCTCACGACATGCGTGAGCTGCTGGGTCCTGATGCCCTGATCGTGACTCCGGGTGTGCGTCCGGTGGGTGCCGCCCTTGGTGACCAGTCCCGCGTGGCGACGCCTTCCCAGGCTATCGAGCGTGGCGCAAGCCACATCGTGGTGGGCCGTCCCATCACCGGTGCCGACGATCCGGTTGCCGCCTTTGACGCCATCGTTGCCGAGCTGGTCGAAAACATCGCGTAAAAGATTCCCCTAAGTCACCACTTTTGGGTCTCATTAGCACAAAATAGCCCCTGTGCCTGCGTAATCTTTCCCATCCTTTGTGTGGAATCGCAGGTCAGGGGCTTAACTTTGGGCGCAGTATATTGCACTTTTTGCGGGTATCGTCTAACCTATGGAGCCGCGATTGGGCATTTTGTACGTTCTACGTGCTAAAATGCCAATTATTGAATCAGATATAACCCAACTATTTGGAGGTACGAATGGCACTCCCTCAGCTTACCGATGAGCAGCGTAAGCAGGCTCTTGAGAAGGCTGCTGCCGCACGTCACGCCCGCGCTGAGCTTCGCGAGCAGATCAAGAAGGGCGAGAAGTCCCTCGAGTCCGTGCTCAACTCCGATGACCCCATCGCTTCCCGCATGAAGGTTTCCACCCTCATCGAGTCTCTTCCTGGTTATGGCAAGGCCAAGGCCGCCAAGATCATGGAGGAGCTCGGTATCTCCGCTACCCGTCGCGTCCAGGGCCTCGGCGTCCGTCAGCGCGAGCAGCTCCTCGAGCAGCTGACCAAATAAGTGAGCGCTCAGGATTCCAAGCTCTTTGTGATTTCTGGACCGTCAGGAGCAGGGAAGGGTACGCTCGTCACTCGTGTGCGCGAGCGCCGCTCGAACCTGGGCCTGACGGTTTCGGCTACCACGCGAGCACCACGCAAAGGTGAGGTCGACGGCGTCAACTACTTTTTTCTGACGCGCGAGGAGTTCGACCGCCGCGTGGCAAACGGTGAGTTTGTTGAGTGGGCCGAGGTCCACGGTAACTGCTACGGCACGTTGGTGAGCGAGGTCACATCCAAGCTCGCCTCTGGCGCATCTCTGATTTTGGAGATCGATGTCCAGGGCGCCCTGCAGGTGAAGGAGCGTTTCCCCGAGGCCGTGCTGATCTTTATCAAGCCGCCTTCGCTTGAGGTGCTCCGCGAGCGTCTAGTCGGTCGCGGTACCGAGACGCCCGAGACGATTGAGCTGCGTATGGCAAACGCCGCCGATGAGCTTGCCCTTGCCGACCGCTACGACGACGTCGTGGTTAATGACGATCTCGACCGCGCGACCGATGAGCTCGTTCGCGTTCTCGATATGCATGAAAGGATCTGAGGTCCGTGTCCGTTGTAAAGCCTTGCATTGACGATCTTCTGGAGAAGACCGATCACAACCGCTTCCTGCTTGCTTCGCTTGCCTCCAAGCGCGCCTGCGATATTAACAGCATGCTGCGTGGCCAGCACAACCGCGTGCTTGCCGTCCAGGATGTCGATGACATCACCATCGGGCTTTCCGGTGCCGACACCATCTCGATGGCTATGGACGAGATTGTCGACGGCGACATCTCTTACGACGAGGCCCGTTACGAGAAGGCGCTCGGCCACAAGGTTGCTGAAGCCTAAATGGCGGCTCGCGTCTGCCTGGTCCACTATCACGAGGTTGGACTGAAGGGTAAGAACCGCGCACATTTTGAGCATATCCTCATGGATAACATCAAGGCGGCCTTGGCCGCCTTTTCCGTGAATGCCGTGTCTCGAATTTCCGGTTATATTCTCGTGACCTTTAACGAGCATCAGGCCGACGAGGCGGCGCGTGTCATTCGCACCGTTCCCGGCGTTGCTCGCGTGTCTTTGGCGTATCACACCAATCGCGACCCTCAGGAGTACTGTGCCGCCGCCGTGAAGGCGCTGCGCGAGTTTGGTTCCTTCGATTCGTTTAAGGTGCACGCCAAGCGCTCCAATACCGACTATGAGCTCACCTCGATTGACATCAACCGTCAGGTGGGCGAGGTGTTGTGTGAGGCCTTCCCCGATAAAAAGGTTCAAATGCACGACCCCGATGCGATGGTGCACGTACTGGTGGTCCAGGGTAGCGTTTATGTGTACGCGCGCTCCGAGCGCGGCGTGGGCGGTCTGCCGGTGGGATCTGCCGGCAAGGTCGTGACGCTGCTTTCTTCGGGTATCGATTCTCCGGTAGCGACCTGGATGCTCGCGCGTCGCGGCGCGGTGTGCGTGCCGGTACATTTCTCCGGTCGTCCGCAGACGCCCGACACGAGCGAGTATTTGGTGCAGGACATCATCCGTGCGCTTGAGCCGGGTGTCCAGATCGGCCGCCTGTACGTGGTGCCGTTTGGCGACTGCCAGCGTGAGATTTCGGTCACCTGTCCCAGCAACCTGCGCGTGATCATGTATCGCCGCATTATGTATTCGGTTGCCGAGCGCATTGCACACATCGAGGGCGCCAAGGCTATCGTTACGGGCGAATCGCTTGGACAGGTTGCCTCCCAAACGCTTGAGAATATCATGGCCGTTAACGAGGCCGTGAAGATCCCCGTGTTCCGTCCTCTCATCGGTTCGGACAAGCAGGAAATCATCGCGCGTGCCGAAGAGATCGGTACCTTCGATATCTCGACCGAGGCCGCTCCCGACTGCTGCACGCTCTTTATGCCGCGCCGCCCCGAGACGCACGCCAAACTCGATGCCGTGCATGAGGCGTGGGAGTTGTTCGATCACGAGGAGATGATTGAGCGCCTGCTCAAGCAGACCGAGTACATCGACTTCGAGAGCAACACGTATAAGGCTCCTAAGACCTTAAAACGCAAACATTCGGAGCTTGCTCCGCGTGAGATTTACCAAGATCACGAGTAAATTTGTGCATAGACCGACGATACGCTTGCATCGTCGGTCTTTTGCTATCTGGGCATTTTGCGGCTAAGTGTTCATTTGCTGACGTGTGCCTGAATAAATGGACAGATTTGTGCAAGGTTTTGGTCAGCTTTTGGTTTGACCGAGAAAACCGGTTTTGGGGCGTGGCTGTTGTGGAACTCCTTTCCTGACACGATGGTGTTGGGAGGTTTTGCTATGGCGCAGCGCGAACAACACGAACGGGTCAAAAAGATGGACCGCTGGGCGGACAAGCTGTTCGGTCATAAGGCAGTGTTGATGGCGATACTGGTCGTCATTGCGATGGCGAGCTGCTTGGCGATGGCGAACCTTGGCGGCGGTGCCGGCGACGTGTCGTTTGAGCGCACTGACGGTTCGGGCTCGTTGGTGAAGCCGGGATCCGGCGATGCCTCGAGCGGAAAGACATCCGAAGGCTCTTCGCCTAAGGCGTCTGCCGCGGCAGAGGTTTATGTCGATGTTGATGGCGCCGTTGTGTCGCCGGGTGTATATCGCCTCAAGGACGGCGCGCGGGTGGCCCAGGCGATTGATGCCGCCGGCGGGCTGGCGCCCGAGGCAGACGTTACGGGGCTCAATCGGGCATCTAAAGTCGTCGATGGACAGAAGATTCACGTTCCAACGGTAGGGGAGCAGCAGGCGTCCATTGCGGAAGCCGGTGTTGATGGCGGGACTTCCGCATCATCGGACGTGAGTGGCGCAACAGGCCTAGTAAATATCAATACGGCAAGCGCGGCAGAGCTACAGACGCTCTCGGGCATCGGTCCCTCCATGGCCCAGTCGATTATCGATGAGCGGACAAAGAACGGTGCTTTTGCCTCGGTTGACGATCTGATGCGTGTGTCGGGAATCGGCGAGAAGAAGCTTGCCAAAATCAAAGATTGCATCTGCGTATGAGTGCGACCGAGCGTGAACATGTGATGCCTCCGCGGCCCTTGATGCCGTGGACGATGGCCCTGTGTGCCGGCATGTGCATGAGCTGCGCCTTGGTGCTCAACGTGGCCGCTGATGCGCTGCTGAGGGAGCAGGCGCCGGCGGTCGGGCTGCTATGGGCCATTCCCGTTGCGGCGGCGGTATTCGTTGTGCTGGCTCAATCTTGTGCGCGGCTTGCCCTTTGGAAGCGGTGGCTGTATGCCGCGTCCGTCGGTCTCGTGGCGGGAGCGGTCGTCTCGGCGTGGTGGGCTGTGGGCGCGCTAAGCGCCTCGAAGGCGCTCGACGGTCGGGCGGCAAGCAGCCTCGAGTTTGTCGTGCAGGGCGATCCATCCATAAACGAGGACGTGTATTCCTATACCTGCGAGGCACGCGCGGACGGTAAGAACTTGGCAACGGTTCGCCTATCGTGCGACCGCGAGCTTAAGGTCGGGGCGCACGTGCGCGTTATCGGTCGCGTTTCACGTTTTGAGAACGATGCTTATGGACGATCGCGTGTGCTCCGAGGCGAGGTGCGCAAGGTTCAAGCCGTTCGGATTGTGCCGGTCGATGAGGGCTCTCCGGGGCCGCTGCTTCGGCTGCGAAATGGGCTGCTAGCGTCCATCGCGCCTGCGACCGACCCGGCGCGTGCGCTCATAGCCGGTGTCGTCTGCGGTCGTTCGGCCGAGCTGCGCGCCAAGCCGGCGGGCGACTGGTTTTCGGTAACGGGAACGGCGCATCTTATCGCCGTCTCGGGCAGCCATTTGGCTATCGTGGGGTTTGTAATCGAGGGTTTATTGCAAAAAACTCGGTGCTCACGTGGTGTTCAGCGGGCGATATTGGCGATAACGCTTGTTGGCTACGCTGCCTTTACTGGCGCGTCTCCCTCGGCCGTGCGCGCGTGCTGCATGGTGTTCGCGACGCTTGTCGTAAACGGCGCGGGGCGCCGCCGGCACGGCGCTTCGGCACTCTTCGCAACCATGTCCATCTTTGTGCTGCTGCGGCCGACGGTGCTGTTCGAGATGGGCTTTCAGCTTTCATGTGCCAGCGTCTTTGCCATTTTGTGCTTTTGTCCCTATGCGACCTACGCTTTGGGTGAGCTGGGTGTGCCATCGGGCGTCGCCAGCATGCTTTCCGTCACGCTGTGCTCGCAACTGGCGACACTTCCCATTACCATTCCTGCCTTCGGTACGTTCTCGCTCATTGCTCCGCTGGCAAATGCAGTCATCGGTCCGGTGGTGAGCGTACTGCTTGCTGTGTCGATCGTGCTGGTTCCCTTTTCGCTCGTGGAACCGTTGCGGATTTGGGCGCTCGTTGTGCCCATGATTGCCGCCCGTTGCGCGCTGTTCTTCGAGCAGCTGTTTGTCGCCGTGCCGGGTGCATCC
The DNA here is from genome assembly GCA_048302525.1 of Collinsella sp. GTDB lineage: Bacteria > Actinomycetota > Coriobacteriia > Coriobacteriales > Coriobacteriaceae > Collinsella. Next base: position 5,240 of record DBFDDV010000108.1, read on the forward strand.
GTGAGCGTGCCGCCCGATAGCGTGTGGATTTACCTAGTGCCGTGTTTGCTGGCGGCCCTGCTGGTCTGGTGGCCGCGTCCCCGTGCACTCCCTATGGCGGTGGGGCTTGCATGTCTGGTGCTCTTGGCTGCGATTCCGTACGTCTTTTGGGATCGATTCGCTCCGCCTTCGGTGACGGTACTCGATGTGGGCCAGGCCGATGCGATTCTTATCCGCGAGGGCGGTGCAGTAGCGCTCGTCGACTGCGGGCTCGACGAGCGCGTGGTGGCGGCGTTGGTTCGCAATAACGTGCACCATATCGATGCCGTCTTTGTGACGCATTGGGATGAGGACCACTGGGGTGGTCTGCCTGCCGTGCTCGAACAGTTTTCGGTCGGAACGATTGCCGTGGCGGCGGATGCGCTGGAGGATGCTCCTGCCGAAGTATTGAACCGACCTGGCGTGGAGTATCGGCAGGTGCGCCGTGGGGATACGGTCGACATCGGCTCATTTTGCGCTCGCGTGATGTGGCCATTCGAGTCCGTGGATGGCGAGGGAAATGAGGACTCGCTTGTCCTGCTGCTCTCTTATATTCAGGAAGGCAAGGGCCTGCGTATGCTCCTCACCGGTGATGCCGAGCTCGACCAAGAACGGGAATTCGTGCAGGAGGTGGGGGATATCGATGTCCTTAAACTTGGGCATCACGGCTCTAAGGTTTCAGTCGATGGTGAGTCGCTGGACGTCCTGAAGCCTGAGCTTTCCCTCGCGAGCGCGGGCGAGGGGAATCGATACGGCCATCCGTCCGATGCCTGCATCGATGCCGTTAAGGAAGCGGGCGGTGTGTTCGCGTGCACTATCGAACACGGCGATATCACCATCACGCCGACCGCGAAGGGCTTTACGATGCGATGCCAGCGACCGTGACGACGTCGTTGGCGTGTGGTGGGCCTCTGGGCTAGAATGGCACGGAACGAATACGAAGGCCTGCGGGAGGGGAGCGCAATGTCCGAAATCGGTCTGCTGCCGGCATATCTGATCGTCGGTACCGACGGCGTCAAGCGCGATCACGCCGTCTCGCGTATGAAAGCGCGTCTGGAAAAGACGGGCATGGTCGAGTTCAACCTCGACGAGCGCGATATGACCAAAGACCCCGATATCGAGTCGATTATCGGATCGCTTAACACCTTTCCGATGGGCAGCGAGTTTCGCCTGGTAATCCTTGACGGCTGTTCAAAGCTCGCCAAGGCGGTCTCGGAGCCGCTTGTCGAGTATTTGGCGAGTCCCAGCCCCACAACGGTCTGCCTCATCATTGCCGACTCGCTTGCCAAGAACACACGCCTGTATAAGGCGATCGCCAAGATCGATAAGAAGGCCGTGATCGATTGCTCCGGCACCAAGCGCTGGGAGCTACCGCGTCGCGTGCAGCAGATGGCGACGCAGCGCGGCAAGTCGATCTCGACGGCGGCCGCCGAGGAGCTCGTCTCGCGTTCGGGCGAGAACACTCGCATGCTCGATAACGACTTGGCTAAGCTTGCCCAGATGGTCGAGGCGCCCCAGATTGAGCTTGCCGACGTTGAGCGCTGGATTGTACGAACGGCCGAGGTTCAACCCTGGGACTTTCTCAATGCGGTCTCGGCCCGTGACATGCGCCGTTCGCTCGAGCTCTTCAATCTAATGCCCGCCAAGAGCTACGTGTGGACGTACACATTGCTGTGCGGCCGCATTCGCGAGCTTATCGTTGCCAAGGCGCTCGATGCGCGCGGACAGGGTCGTGAGCTGGCCGCAACGCTCAAACTCCAGTCCTGGCAGGTCAAGAATCACCTGACCTGGGCACGTCGCTTTTCGATGGCAGAGCTCGTCGCAGCGCTCGAGGGTGCCGTTGATGTGGAGCTCGCGCTCAAGGGTTCGGCCGATTCTCAGACCGCGCTTTTGCTCTGGATTACGAACATCTTGAGAAAATCGTGATGATACCTGCCTATTTGACAAATTCGTTCTATCCCTTTGAGGGGGAGCGTGCTATAGTAGGCGCTTGCATGACCTCACCGTGTCTCAGAGGTGTCATACATTTTTTGCAAGGAACTCGAAAGGAACTCCAGAAGTGGCAAACATCAAGTCTCAGAAGAAGCGTATCCGCACCAATGAGGCAGCTCGCATGCGTAACAAGGCTGTCAAGTCCGAGCTCAAGACGCTAACCAAGCACGTCCAGTCCGCCGTCGCCGAGGGCGACGCCGAGAAGGCCCAGGCTGCCCTCAAGACCGTCACCAAGCGTCTCGACATGGCTGCCGCAAAGCATGTTATCCACAAGAACCAGGCTTCCAACCGCAAGTCCGGTCTTGCCAAGCTCGTGAACAGCATCAACGCTTAAGTTGTAAATTTCACACCACACAGATTACGCGCATAAATGGAGCCTGTTTTATGGAACAGGCTCCATTTTTTGTACCGCTCGGGTAAGATAGTCCGCATGAATACTTCAATTGACATTTCCCACATCCGCAACTTCTCGATTGTTGCGCACATCGACCATGGCAAGTCCACGATCAGTGACCGCATTCTCGAGCTCACCCATACCGTCGACGAGCGCGACATGGAGTCGCAGCTGCTCGACACCATGGATATCGAGCGCGAGCGCGGCATCACGATCAAGTCCAATGCCGTTCGCGTGTCCTATGACGCCGACGATGGCGAGACGTATCAGTTCAATCTGATCGATACGCCGGGCCACGTGGACTTTACCTATGAGGTTTCGCGCTCGCTGGCAGCCTGTGAGGGCGCGGTGCTCGTTGTCGACGCCACGCAGGGCGTTGAGGCGCAGACCGTCTCTAACGCGACGCTCGCCATGAACGCCAATCTGGACATTGTGCCGGCCATCAACAAGATCGACCTGCCCTCGGCTCATCCCGACGAGGTTAAGACCGAGATCGAGGATGACCTGGCGATCCCTGCCGATGATGCCGTGTGTGTCTCGGGCAAGACCGGCGAGGGCATCCACGATCTGCTGGAGTCCATTGTCTTTCTGATCTCTCCGCCCAAGGGCGATGCGAATGCGCCGCTCAAGGCACTCATTCTGGATTCATACTTCGACGAGTATCGTGGCGTCGTCGCCACGGTGCGCATCTTTGACGGCTCCATCAAAAAGGGCGATACCTTGCGCATGATGCAGGCAAAGGGCGACTTTTTGGTCGATGGCGTGGGCGTCAAGCGTCCCGCCGAGACGCCGGTCGACGCGCTGACGGTCGGCGAGGTCGGATACGTGGTCACGGGCCTGAAGGACCCCGAGGCCGTTCGCGTGGGCGACACCCTTACCTGGGCGTCGAACCCCTGCCCCGAGCCGCTTCCCGGTTACCGCGAGGCTAAGCCCATGGTCTATACGGGCCTGTTCCCGATCGATAACAAGGACTACGAGAACCTGCGTGACGCGCTCGATAAGCTACACGTCAACGACCCGTCGTTGGTGTGGGAGCCCGAGACCTCGGTGGCGCTCGGCTTTGGCTTCCGCGTGGGCTTCCTGGGCCTGCTGCATATGGAGGTCGTTAAGGAACGCCTGGAGCGCGAGTTCAATCTGGACCTCATTGCCACGAGTCCTTCGGTCGACTATCACGTGTACAAGACCGATGGCGAGATGATCGATGTCCGCAGCCCGCAGGACCTGCCCGAGGCCACACGTATCGAGCGTATCGAGGAACCCTACCTCAAGGCCAAGATCATCTGTCCGCCCGAGTATACGGGTGCCGTCATGCAGCTCGCCATCGAGCACCGCGGCGTGACGACCGACATGATCCATCTCACGAGCAAATCGGTCGAGATGCGCTTCGATATGCCGCTTGCCGAGCTCATTTTGGACTTCTTTGACCAGCTCAAGAGCCGTACCAAGGGCTATGCCTCGCTCGACTACGAGTTCAACGAGTATCGTCCCTCCGAGCTCGTGAAGCTTGATATCTTGCTTTCGGGCGACGAGGTGGACGCGCTGTCTTTTATCGTCCACAAGGACAAGGCCTACGGTCTTGCCCGCGGCCTATGCGACAAGCTCAAGGAGATTATTCCGCGTCAGCTGTTCGAGGTGCCCATCCAGGGTGCTATCGGTAACAAGATCATCGCCCGTTCCACCGTCAAAGCGCGTCGCAAGGACGTTCTTGCCAAGTGCTACGGCGGCGATATCTCGCGTAAGCGCAAGCTGCTCGAGAAGCAGAAAGAGGGCAAGAAGCGCATGAAGGCCATCGGATCGGTCGAGGTCCCGCAGGAGGCCTTTATGGCGATCCTCAAGGTGGACGAGTAGGTCCATGGCGCTTTGTGAATACAGTACGCGGTTGCTGGGTGCCTATGCCGAGCAGCCGTTCCTTATGGCTCCCATGGCCGGCGTGACCGACCCTGCCTACCGCATCATGTGCCGCCGCCGCGGTGCCAACCTTGCCTATAGCGAGATGGTGAGCGTGGCGGGCCTTGCCTATGCCAGCAACAAGACCTGGCGCCTGGTGCTACCGGCCGACGAGGAGCAGCAGATTTGCGTGCAGCTCTTTGGCTCCAAGCCCGAGCAGTTTGCGAGTGCCGTCGCTGCTGTCGAGGAACGCGTGGGCGATCGCCTGTCATTGATTGATATCAACATGGCTTGTCCGGCGCGCAAGGTCGTTACCAAGGGCGAGGGCTCGGCGCTTATGCGCACGCCCGATCTGGCCGAGAAGATCGTCGAGGCGGCGGTGGGCGCGGCATATGTGCCCGTGACTGTAAAGATCCGCAAGGGCTTTTATGCCGAGGACCGTAATGCCGCGACGTTTGCCCAGATGCTCGAAGGCGCCGGTGCCGCCGCAGTCGCCGTGCACGGTCGTTGTGCCACGCAGCTCTATACGGGCCAGGCCGATTGGTCTGTCGTCGATGAGGTTGCCGACGCTGTCGAGATTCCCGTGATTGGTTCGGGTGATGTGTTCTCGGCCGAGGACGCTGCTGAGCATCTGCAAGGCTCGGGTGCCAGCGCGGTGTTTATCGCGCGCGGCATCTACGGCAATCCGTGGGTGTTCGGTGATGCTCGCGCCCTTGCGCTCGATGGCACGCCGGTTCCTTCTCGCTCCTCGGTCGAGCGCCTGGAGGCTCTGCGTGAGCACCTGACGTTGACGCACGAGCTTCTGCCGCTTATGTCGCGCGCCCGTACGTACGCGAGCTGGTATCTAAAGGGCATGCCCCATGCCGCCGCCTGGCGCGCTCAGGTGGTGCGCTGCTCCACGTACGAGGAGTTTATGGCACTGGTCGATGATATCGAGCGCGATGTGGTGGCCTGCGAGGCTGCCCTTGCCGCCGGCGAATCGGTGCCCCCTCATCCGCTGGAGGCTTAAGGGTGGCCGTTACCGCGCTGTACGTGCACGTGCCGTTTTGCGCCCAAAAGTGCCGGTACTGCGACTTTGACTCGCGCAGTTTTTCTCCGTGCGACCTGAGTGCTGCGCTCGATGTCTATTTTGAGCAGTTGTTCGCGCGCCTCGATGCTTTTGGCAAGGCTGGGGCCCTTGACCATATCCGCACCGTCTATGTTGGCGGCGGTACGCCGTCGCTGGCGGGGGAGCGCCTGGTGGAGCTGGCGCGGCGTATTCGTGCGTGGTGCGCCCCCGTTGAGTTTACCTGCGAGGCCAATCCCGAGTCGCTGACCGCCGAGCTTGCCACTGCGCTTGCCAAGGTTGGTGTCACACGCGTCTCTCTGGGCGTGCAAACGCTCGATAACACCGAACTTACCGCCATCGGCCGTATTCACGATGCCGATCGGGCGTTTGCCGCCATCGCGACGGTCAAGAACTCTGGGCTTGACGTGTCGTGCGACCTTATGTGCGGACTTCCCGGGCAGACCGCAGCGAGTTGGAAGCGCACGCTCGATGGCGTGCTGGCGGCGGCTCCGCATCATGTGTCGGTCTACCCGCTCACGCTTGAGGAGGGGACTCCCCTTTATCGCATGGCGTGCCGCGACGAGTCGGTCGAGCCCGACGAGGATTTTCAAGCTTCGTGCATGGATGTGGCGCGTGAGCGTCTGGGTGCGGCCGGCTATCACCCGTATGAGGTGGCAAGCTATGCGCTCGACGGACATGAGTGCGCCCATAACATTGCCTACTGGACCGGCCAGGGCTATTTGGGCCTGGGTCGTTCCGCCGCGGGCATGCTCGACGCCGAGGATTTCGACCGTCTTGCAGGTTTGTTCCCCGGCGTGTCTTCTCGAGGCGATTCGTACCGCGTGCGTCTGGTGCAACGTGACGATGACGCGACGGCGTTTGAGGCCGAATATCTGTCGCAGCGTGAGGCTGCGGCTGAAGATCTGATGCTGTCTTGTCGCATGACGGGCGGTGTTGCGTCCGACCTGTTGGTTCGTGCAGCTTGCGTCATCCCGGCCGATGAGCTGGCAGCTGCCTGCGATCGCGCGCTCGAATTGGGTCTTGCCACTTGGGTGCCCGAGACGCTCGGGGTCCATGAGGGACCTTTCACTTCGGCAGATGTCGTCGCGGGCTATGTTCGAGCTCGTCTGGCGCCGACACACTTGGGCTGGCTCGATGGAAATGTTCTGTTCGAGCTGTTTTGGGATCTAGCTTAGGCCGCTCGGGTAGAATTACCGGAATATATACGCTGCTGTGAGCAGGAGGTTGCCGCGCATGGCGACGATGAACGAAAAAGATTACTACGAGATTCTGGGTGTCTCCAAGGACGCCACCTCGCGTGATATTCAAAAGGCCTTCCAGCAAAAGGCCCGCAAGCTCCATCCGGACGTCAACAAAGAGCCGGATGCCGAGGAAAAGTTTAAAGAGGTTTCCGAGGCCTACGCCGTGCTTTCGGACGAGCAGAAGCGTTCGCGCTACGACGCCATGCGTTCGGGCAACCCCTTCGCCGGCGCTCCTACGGCTTCGCCCTATGGCGGCGGCTACGCCGGCAGCGCGGGCTATGGCAATCCCTTTGAGGGCGGTTTTCCCTTTGGTGGCGCCTGGGGCCAGCCGCGTCGCGGGCAGGCTGCCTACAATCCCGAGAACGGCGCCAACGTGGTCGTCGATATCAAACTCGACGCCAAGGAGGCCAAGGGCGGTGCCCGCAAGACCGTCCGCTACACGCGCTTCGATACCTGTAACAACTGCGGCGGTTCGGGCTCCGTTTCGTCTGAGCATGCCCATACCTGCCCGAGCTGCGGTGGCCGCGGCCACATCGACGTCGACCTGTCCTTCCTGTTTGGTGCGGGCACGTTCCAGTCGGTCTGCCCCGAGTGCGGCGGTTCCGGTAAGGTCGTGGCCGACCCCTGTCCTGATTGCGGCGGCAGCGGTCGTACTCGCGTAACCTCCGAGCAGACGATTGAGTTTCCTGCCGGCACGCACGATGGCGACGAGGTCCGCATTGGCGGCATGGGTCATGCTGGCACCAACGGTGCCGCGGGCGGCGATCTGGTCGGCCGCGCCCATGTTGAGGCCGAGCGCTTGGAAGGCAAAGCTCGTACCGGTTTTTACCTGATGGGCATCGTGGCGCCGTTTTTGGTACTCTCGGCCATCTCGGGCGTGTTCTCGGCCTTTGCCGTGATGTGCTTTATTCCGTTTACCATGGGCCTGTTCATGGTGCTTTCGGACGGTGTGCTTCATCGCAGCCTGCTGTGGTGGAAGCGCGGTGCGATGCAGTTTGCCAACGGTTTTGCCAACGGCTTCATGTTCGCGCTCGTGTCGGTTTGGTTCGCGAGCTGCTCGCAACGGGCCATGCTTTCGCCGTACCAAATGCAATAACATCAAACCCTCTGTTTGCGGCCGGCCCAGCTTGGGTATAGGACGCACTGTGACAATAATGAAAGTCGGAAGGATTAGGTCGTGTCGGAAAATAGGGATTACTACGAGGTGCTTGGCGTCGACAGGGATGCCGACGCGCGGACGATTAAGCGCGCGTTTCTAAAGAAGGCCCGTACCGTACACCCGGACGTTTCGGACGACCCCGAGGCCGAGGCCAAGTTCAAGGAGCTCAACGAGGCCTATTCCGTTCTTTCCGATGAGCAGAAGCGTGCTAACTACGACCGTTACGGCACCGCCGACGGCCCTGGTGGTTCGGGCTACGTCGACATTAACGATATCTTTGGTGGCATGGGCATGGACGACTTGTTCTCGTCGTTCTTTGGCGGCGGTGCCGGCGGTGGCGCCCGCAGCCGTCGTGAGCGTCGTCGCGGACGTGACATGGCCATCTCGCTTTCGGTGACGCTCGAGGAGGCGGCGCTCGGCTGCAAAAAGACGATCAGCTATGACCGCCTTGCTCCTTGCGAGGACTGCAATGGCACCGGTAGGGCAGAGGGCGCACAGGAAAAGCAGTGCGGCCGCTGCCACGGTACGGGCTACGTCACGACGGTTCAGCGTTCGTTCTTGGGCCAGGTTCAGTCTTCCTCGCTTTGTCCCGACTGCCATGGCGAGGGCACGGTTATCGACCATCCCTGCGAAACCTGCGACGGTCAGGGCCGCACGCCTTCGCATGAAAAGATTGACATCGATATCCCCGCCGGCGTTTCGACCGGTCGCCAGCTGCGTGTGAGCGGCTTTGGCGAGGCCGGCCTTCGCGGCGAGCCTTCGGGCGACCTGATCGTCAACGTGCGTGTCGCCGACCACGAGCGTTTTAAGCGTAATGGCGATGACCTGTATCTGGTGAGCGATATCTCGATTGCACAGGCCGCGCTCGGTTGCGAGATTGAGGTCGAGGGCATTATGCCTGACGAGGTCGTCAAGGTGTGCGTCCCTGCCGGCACACAGTACGGTGACACCGTGAGCGTCAACAATTACGGCATGCCGCGTATCGGCGGTGGCGGCTCGCGCGGTCGTCTGATTGTGCAGCTGCGCGTGGTCGTTCCCACCAATCTCTCCAACAAGCAGCGCGAGCTGCTTCGCGCCTTTGCCGACGAGATGGGCGATGACGTCGCATCCGGTAAGAAGTCGGTGACCGACCGTATCAAGAGCGCCCTCGACGACATCCTCGATTAAGGAGCCCGTGTGCTCGCACCCCATATTTCCGTCGTCAACCTCGGTTGTCGTGTCAACCGGGTTGAGTCTGACCGTATCACTGCCGATCTTATGCGCCTGGGCTTTGCGATGGTGGAGCCCCGGGACGCCGAACTGATCGTTATCAATACCTGTGCCGTGACGGGGGAGGCCGAGGCCAAGACCCGCAAGGCCGTCCGTCACGCCTTGGCATATCCGGGCGAGCCTTACGTGGTCGTAACCGGCTGCGTCGTCAACCTGCATCCCGAGGAGCTGTTGGAACTCTCCGACCGCGTGATCGCCGAACCATCCAAGATTGACGTCGCCGAGCGCGTCTGCGAGGTGCTGGGTGTCGAATCCGATAGCGTGCCCGCCTGCAGCGATGGCGACGTGGTCGATGCGCTCGGCCGTTCGCGGCTGGGCGTGAAGATCCAGGATGGCTGCAACCACCGCTGCACCTATTGCATCGTGTGGAAGGCCCGCGGCCCCGAGCGTTCCGTACCCGTCGATTCCGTGCTCGAACAGGTGCGTGAAGCTCAGGAGGCCGGCGTGCCCGAGGTCGTGCTGACCGGCGTGAATCTGGGCGCCTATGACGGCAAGAGCGCGACCGACGAACATGTTGAGATCGATGAGTTGCTCCAGGCCATCATGGAGCGCACCGAGATCGCCCATGTGCGCATCTCCTCGGTGGAACCCATGGATATTTCCGAGCGCTTGCTCAAGTTGATGGCTCGCTATCCGAAGCGTATCGCGCCGTTTTTGCACCTGCCCGTGCAGTCTGGCTGCACGGCGACGCTGCATCGCATGGGCCGTCCCTATAGCGCCGAGGCCTTTGAGGACACGGTGCGCATGATTCGCACCAACTTGCCCCAGGCGTCTCTTTCGTGCGATGTCATCGTCGGTTTTCCTGGCGAGACGGACGAGGAGTTCGAGGAGTCGCTGGCGCTGTGCCGTCGCGTGGGCTTTTCGCGCATGCATGTGTTCCGCTATAGCAAGCGCCCCGGTACCCTTGCTGCCGATATGCCCGACCAGGTGCCGCCCGAGGTTATGGCCGAGCGCAGCCGTCGTATGCGAGCCGCGGCGCAGGAACTCGCCATTGCCGACGCTCGTCGTCGCGTGGGCACGGTCGAGCGTGCCGTGCTCGAGTATGGTGACAACCTGACGCTCGGCTCGTTCCATCATGCCCGTCTTGACGATACCTGTGGACTTACAGCCCCGTGCCTGCTCGATGTTGCTATCATCGGAGTCGATGATTCCGGCTTGGTCCATGCACGCAGGGAGGTTCATGGAAGCCTCGAAGATTAGACTTACCGTTCCCGAGGGTATTGACCCCTCGCGCGTTTTGGGTGCCGGCGACGGCGTCCTTCGTGCGCTGGAGAGCTCAGTTCGCGCCCACGTGGTCGCCCGTGGCGACAGCATCGCCGTGAGCGGTGACCCGGACGAGGTCGAACTGGTCGCGCGTTTTTTCGAACATGCCTTTCGTGAGGCTGCTTCCGGGCGCACGCTTTCTGCCGACGATGTCTCTCGCTGCCTGGCCGTCTTGCGCGACGGTGAGCACGAGGCTACGTCGCTTCGCGATGACGTGCTGCTTTCGTATCGCGGTCGCGTCATTCGCCCCAAGACGCTCGGTCAAAAGCGCTATGTGGATGCCATCCGCTCAAATACCATCACGTTTGGCTTGGGTCCTGCCGGTACCGGTAAGACCTATCTGGCCATGGCGCTCGCTGTTGCCGCACTCAAGCGTCACGAGGTGGGCCGTCTGATCTTGACGCGTCCGGTTGTCGAGGCGGGGGAGAACCTGGGCTTTTTGCCCGGCACCCTCGAGGAAAAGATCGATCCGTACATGCGCCCGCTCTACGACGCCCTATTTTGCATGATGGATCGCGAGCGCACCGATGAGCTCATGGAGCGCGGCGTGATCGAGATCGCCCCGCTTGCCTACATGCGCGGCCGCACGCTGAGCGACGCCTTCGTGGTGCTCGACGAGGCCCAAAATACCACGCCCGAGCAGATGAAGATGTTTCTGACGCGCCTGGGCTTTAACTCCAAGTTTGTGATTACCGGCGACCTGAGCCAGCGTGACCTGGTGGGCCGTCGTGGTGGCTTGGCGGATGTCGAGAAGATTTTGGGCCGTGTCGACGATGTCGCATTTTCTCACCTCGAGCGTGCCGACGTGGTGCGCCATGCCCTGGTGGGACGTATCGTCGAGGCATATGATGCTTATGATGACGTGCGCGAGCAGCGCCCGCGCGACCGAAAGGAGTCCCGTTGAGTGTATTGATCAGCAACGATGCCGAGCTCGATACGCTGCTCGACGCGCAGGAGGTAGAACACATCTGCGAGGTCGTGCTTGCCGCCGAAGGCGTTGAGCGTGAAGTCGAGATTTCCCTTTCGTATGTCGACGAGGACGAGATGCACGAGCTCAACCACGAGTGGCGCGGTATCGACCGCACCACCGATGTGCTCTCGTTTGAGTGCGATTCGGCCTTTGACGAGGATATTCCCGCCGACGAGACGCTTGAGCTTGGCGATATCATCCTGGCCCCGCAAGTCATTGCCCGTCAGGCCCCCGGCTTTGGCAATGCCCCTGCCGACGAGTGCCGCCTGATGCTCGTGCATGGCATGCTGCACCTGCTGGGGTATGACCATATCGAGGACGACGAGGCCGAGGTCATGGAGGCCCGCGAGGACGCCATCCTGCGCGATCTGGCGCTCGAGCGCGGCGAGGACCCCAAGCTGGTCCACGTCGGCCCCATCACCAACCACGCCCACGACTAGGAGCCGTCTATGATTCCCGGCTCGAACAAGGACCATCCGTCCTTCTTAAAGTCGTTCTCCTACGCCATGGAGGGCTTCGTCACCGCCGTCAAGACCGAGCGCAATATTAAGGTCATGCTCGTTGCGGGCGTGTGCACCGTCATTGCCGGCTGCATCGTGGGGCTCGACATTGCCGAGTGGGCCACGATTATCATCTGTTGTGGCCTGGTGATTCACGGCGAGCTATGCAACACCGCCATGGAGGCGATTGTCGATCTGGCGACCCAGGAGCTCCATCCGCTGGCAAAGCGCGCGAAGGATATCGCCGCCGCCTCCGTATACGTTCTTTCCATCACCGCCGCGATTGTGGGCTTGCTGGTATTTGCCCACGCGCTCGGCTTTATCTAGAAAGGGATTTTCATGTCCGACACTATGCAGCCTATCGATGAAATTTTGGACGACGAGGTCCTGGATGCGGCGGATGCCGAAGCGGCCGAAGCATACGAGGAAGTCGAGGAATTCGATCCGTTTGAGGGCATGAGCGACGAGGAGCTCGACGCCCTGTGCGACGAGGACGATAGCCTCGCGGGCATTGGCGACGTTGAACCCGGTTTTCGCAGCGGCTTCGTAGCCCTGGTCGGACGCCCCAACGCCGGCAAGTCCACGCTGCTCAACGCCTGCTATGGCAAAAAGGTCGCCATCACCTCGCCGGTGGCACAGACGACCCGCCGTCGCATGCGCGCCGTCGTCAACCGTCCCGGCTACCAGCTGGTCTTTGTCGATACCCCGGGTATTCATAAGCCCAAGGACGGCCTGGGGTCCGAGCTCAACAAGAGCGCACTGTTCGAGTTGAACGATGTCGACGTCGTCGCGTTTTTGATTGATGCCACCAAGCCCATCGGCAGGGGAGACGCCTGGGTTGCCGAGCGTGTCAGATGCGCTCGTTGCAAGAAGGTCCTGGTGCTCACCAAGGCCGATGAGGCCGACCCCGCACAGGTCATGGAGCAGCTTAAGGCTGCCCACGAGCTTATGGAATATGACGACGAGATTGTGACGTCGTCGGTTAAGAACTTCAACGTCGATGCCTTTATAGAGACCGTTGCGCACTTTTTGCCTGAGGGTCCGCGTTGGTTCCCCGAGGACATGGGTACTGACGCTTCCGATGAGACGCTCGTTGCCGAGTTTGTGCGCGAGAAGGTCTTGCGCCGCACCCGTGATGAGATTCCGCACTCCGTTGGCGTGATCTGCGATGCGCTCGAGCAGACCAAGAAGGTGCTGCGCGTGCACGCCACCATTTACGTCGAGCGCGAGGGCCAAAAGGGCATCATCATCGGCAAGGGCGGCGAGATGATCAAGCATATCGGTATCGACGCCCGACGCGATCTTGAACGCATTTTTGGCACGCAGGTCTTTTTGGAGCTGGACGTGAAGGTCAAGGCCGGCTGGCGTGACGACGAGGCCCAGATTCGCCGCTTTGGCTACAACGCCGAGGACTAAGGACGCGCGGCGCGCATGGCAGGCTCCCGGACATATCGCACCAAGGTGCTCGTCCTCGACAAGACGAAGCTCAAAGAGACCGACCTGATCTTGACGATGCTTGACGAGCGGGGGCGGCAGGTTCGTGCCGTGGCAAAGGGCGCCCGCAAACCCGGCGGACGCCTGGCTGCGCGCTGCGAGCTGTTCTGTACGGTCGATATGCTGCTCGCACATGGACGGTCACTCGACGTGGTTTCCCAGGCCGAGCTTATGGAGGCGCCGCTCGGCGCTGCGCCCGATTACGAGACGACCTGCGCCGCAAGCGCGATCGCCGAGGTTGCGCGCGTGTGCTCGTTCGAGGACGCCGAGGACCCGTTTACCTTTGCCATCACGCAGCGAGCGCTTGCCCTGGTGGGCAGCGGGCTTGACACGGCGCATATGGACCTACTTGTGGCGGCATATGTCTTTAAGCTGCTGTCGCACGTTGGCTATCGACCCGATTTTTCGGCCTGCGTGCTGTGCGGAGACCCCATGCTGTCGTATTTTTCACCCCAGGCGGGCGGTCTCATGTGCGGGTCGTGCGCGTCGAGCGTTCCGGGTGCCGAACTGGTGTCGACCGGTGAGACCGCATGGCTGCGCGCCCTCATGTCCATGACCTTCGATGCGCTCATGGCCGAGCGAATCGACCCGCATACGGCGGCATTCCTGCTCGGGCTTTCGCATGTGTGGGCTGCGACGCACACCGATCAACGCCTCCGTGCGATGGAATTCATGTTGGGTCGGTGATGATGCGCAGGCGCGGGCTGCTTGTGGTATCATGCCGACCTGTTGGTACCTCGACCTTGGTTGCTCGCTCCACCGGCGGCTTCCCAGTCCGAGGCGAATCGAGTCGCCCGCGGGCGACGTAAAACGAAAGGTGAAACAATGACTGTTTCCAAAGAGCGCAAGGCGGAGCTGACTGCCCAGTTCGGTAACACCCCGGTCGACACCGGCAACCCCAAGGTTCAGGTCGCCATCCTGTCCGAGCGCATCAAGGAGCTGACCGAGCACATGAAGTCCCACCAGAAGGACTTCCACACCCGTCGTGGCCTGCTCATGCTCGTCGGCCGTCGTCGTCGTCTTCTCTCCTACATCAAGAAGAACGACATCGTCGAGTACCGTGAGCTCATCAAGGCTCTGGGCATCCGCGACAACATCCAGTAGGATTTGTACATGCTAAGAGCGTCCTGCGCAGCGGGGCGCTCTTTTTGTGTAAGGGCGCGAACAATCACGCTCTGAAGCGTGGCGGGGGCAGGGGGCCCGCGTCACATGAGAAGCCCGCAGGCAAGGGGTCTGCGGGGTAAAGGAGAACAATGACACTCGTATCCAAGACCTTTGAGCTGTACGGCAAGACCTACACCTTTGAGTCGGGCGAGCTTGCCAAGCAGGCCACCGGCGCCTGCCTGGTCAAGCAGGGTCACACCACGATGCTCGACACCGTGGTCGTCTCCAAGGAGCGTAAGAACTACGACTTCTTCCCGCTGACCGTCGACTTCAACGAGAAGATGTACGCCGCCGGCCGCATCCCGGGTGGCTACCTCAAGCGTGAGGGCCGTCCCAGTGAGAAGGCTACGCTCACCGCGCGCATGATCGACCGTCCGATTCGCCCGAGCTTCCCGGATGGCTTCCGCAACGAGGTGCACATCGTCGCCACCTCGCTCGTCGCCGACCAGGTCAACCCCTTCGACGTCATCAACGTCATGGGTGCTTCTCTGGCCATGACGCTCGGCGGCGTGCCCTTCGAGGGTCCGCTTGCCTGCGTGCGCATCGGCCGTAACGTGGAGACCGGCGAGTTTATCGTCAACCCCACCTACGAGGAGCGCGAGAACTCCGATCTGGACCTGGAGCTGGGCGGCTCTGCCGACTTCATCTCGATGGTCGAGGCCGGCGCCGAGGAGATCTCCGAGGACGACATGCTCGCCGCCATGAAGTTTGGCCAGGAGGCCCTTGCTGCTTTCTGCCAGGCTCAGGACGAGTTCGTTGCCGAGTGGGAGCAGGTCAACGGCCCCATCGTCAAGAAGGAGTACCCGCTCGACCAGCCCGTCGAGGAGGTCCAGGAGCGCATCTTCGCCCACTACGACGAGATGGCAGCCGCCCTTCGTGACGCCGACAAGCTCTCCCGTATCGGCAAGGTCGAGGCTCTGAAGGAGTCCATCCGTGCCGAGTTCACCGAGGAGGAGCAGGCCGCTTGGGAGCGCGAGATCCCCGTGGCGCTCAAGAAGCTCGAGAAGAAGGCCATGCGCACCATGGTCGTCGAGACCGGTGAGCGCGTCGACGGTCGTGCCGCCGATGAGATCCGTCCCATCATGGTGAAGGACAACTACCTGCCGCTCGTTCACGGCTCCGGCCTGTTCCAGCGCGGCCAGACCCAGGTGCTCTCGGTTCTTTCGCTCGGCATGCTCAACGAGGGCCAGCGCTTGGACACCATCGAGCCCACCGAGGGCAAGCGCTACATGCACCACTACAACTTCCCGCCGTTCTGCACCGGCGAGACCGGCCGCATGGGCAGCCCCAAGCGCCGCGAGATCGGTCACGGCAACCTGGCAGAGCGCGCTCTGCTTCCGGTGCTTCCCGACGAGAACGAGTTCCCCTACGCCATCCGCGTCGTCTCCGAGGTCATGGAGTCCAACGGCTCCTCTTCGATGGCTTCGACCTGCGGCTCCACGCTCGCCCTTATGGACGGCGGCGTGCCCATTAAGCGCCCGGTCTCCGGTATCGCCATGGGCCTGATCCAGGAGGAGGGCAAGACCGTGGTCCTGTCCGACATCCAGGGTCTCGAGGACTTCCTGGGCGACATGGACTTTAAGGTCACCGGAACCACCGAGGGCATCACCGCCCTGCAGATGGACAACAAGGCCACTGGCCTCACCTTCGACATCCTGGCCCGCGCCCTGCAGCAGGCCAAGGAGGGTCGTGCCTTCATTCTGCAGAAGATGCTCGATGTGATCCCCGAGCCGCGCCACACCACACGCAGCACAGCTCCGCGTATCGTCTCCATCCAGGTTCCGACCGACAAGATCCGCGACGTCATCGGTTCCGGCGGTAAGGTCATCCGTGGTA
Source organism: Collinsella sp. (assembly GCA_048302525.1). Classification (GTDB taxonomy): domain Bacteria; phylum Actinomycetota; class Coriobacteriia; order Coriobacteriales; family Coriobacteriaceae; genus Collinsella. The sequence continues at coordinate 21,496 of DBFDDV010000108.1, forward strand.
TCCAGGATGAGACCGGCGCTTCGGTCGACATCCAGGAGGACGGCACCGTCTTTGTCGGCGGCACCGGCGAGTCCGTCGATCAGGCTGTCGAGCGCATCAAGCTCATCATTAAGGTTCCCGAGCCGGGCGAGGAGTACACCGGTCGAGTGGTCTCCATCCAGCCCTTCGGCGCCTTCGTGAACCTGCTGCCCGGTAAGGACGGCCTGCTGCACATCTCCCGCGTCGCCAAGGGCCGCGTGGAGAAGGTCGAGGACGTCCTCAACGTGGGCGACGAGGTCAAGGTCGTCGTCATCGAGGTCGACGATCGCGGCAAGATCTCGCTCGATCGTCTTGATAAGCCCGAGGCCCCGGCTCGTGCCGAGGGTGCCTCCGAGGGCGACGGCGAGCACTTCCAGCGCCGTGAGCGTCCGCGTCGCGAGCGCTCTGAGCGCAGCGACCGTCCGCGCCGTCCCGGCGACAACGGAGGCCGAAAGCCTCGCCGTCACCACGACGCCGAGTAACAGCCGTACATAAGCAGCTCAACAAGGGCGACTCCTAAGGGGGTCGCCCTTTTGCTATTCTCGGCGGGGCCGCAGGTAAAGTTTCCTGCTCTACAGTCCTGTTCGCACGGAGAGCATATTAAGTGCTTTCCTTTGCGTGCGGAACTCGCGATAAACTTCATATGCGTCCCTCCCGGGCGCAAGCAAAAGGGCTGGTTAATGCCGCTCGCTATTTAGTTAGACAGTCTATTCAGTAGTCAGATTACAGATCTGTAGATAGCCGCAGCAGCATCTTCCCAGATAAAACCGACCAAAATAAACCTGTCTCTATTTGGCAGGTTTCCCGTGGGGCGGGCACTGATGAAGTTTATCGCGAGTTCCGCACGAACAGGAGGCCACTTAATGTGGCCTCCGTCGTGAGCAGGACTGTAG
>DBFDDV010000109.1:0-22216 GCA_048302525.1 Collinsella sp.
GGCTCCTCTGCTTCTGGTGACGCTGCCGAGGTCTACTTCCTCCAATTCAAGCCCGAGGTCGACAAGGAGTGGAAGGAGATCGCCAAGGCCTATAAGAAGGAGAAGGGCGTCGAGGTCAAGATCGTGACCGCCGCCTCCAACACCTACGAGGAGAAGCTCAAGTCCGAGATGTCCAAGAGCTCCGCTCCGACCCTGTTCCAGGTCAACGGCCCCACCGGTCTTAAGAACTGGAAGGATTACTGCGCCGACCTGTCCGATACCAAGCTCCGCGGTGAGCTCATTGACGACTCCCTGGCTCTGCAGTCCGACGGCAAGGATCTGGGTATCGACTGGGTCCAGGAGAGCTACGGCATCATCTACAACAAGCAGCTGCTCGAGAAGGCTGGTTACAAGGCCGAGGACATCAACTCCTTCGACAAGCTGAAGGCTTGTGCCGACGACATCCAGGCCCGCAAGGACGAGCTTGGTGTTGAGGGCGCCTTCACTTCCGCTGGCATGGACGACTCCTCCAGCTGGCGCTACACCACCCACCTCGCCAACCTCCCGCTCTACTACGAGTTCGAGAAGGAGCACAACCAGGAGGACGACGAGATCAAGGGCGAGTATCTCGACAACTTCAAGCAGATTTTCGACCTGTACATCACCGACTCCACCTGCGATCCTTCGCAGCTTGCCTCCAAGACCGGCGACGACGCCACAAACGAGTTCGCAACCGGCAAGGCCGTCTTCTATCAGAACGGTTCTTGGGCCTACGCTGACCTCACCAAGGCTGGCATGACCGACGATCAGATTGGCATGATGCCCATCTACATCGGTGTCGACGGCGAGGAGAACCAGGGCCTGTGCTCCGGCGGCGAGAACTACTGGTGCGTCAGCTCCCAGGCTTCCGAGGATGCCCAGAAGGCCACCGAGGACTTCATGTATTGGTGCGTCACTTCTGACACCGCCACCAGCATCATCGCTGACAAGATGGGTCTGACTGCCCCGTTCAAGAGCGCTAAGGAGACCACCAACGTCTTCTCGCAGCAGGCCGTTGCCATGGCCAAGGACGGCAAGAAGACCGTCGCTTGGGACTTCGTTTACATCCCCTCTGAGGAGTGGAAGAAGAACCTCAAGCAGGCTCTGATTGCCTATGCTGCCGACAACAGCAAGTGGGACGGCGTCAAGAACGCCTTCGTCGATGGCTGGAAGACCGAGAAGGCTGCTTCCGAGTAAGCAGTTGCTGCCCAAGCTATCTGATTAGCGACAGGGGGCGGGCAGACGTTGGTTTGCCCGCCCCCTGCATATTGAAAGGACCCTTCTATGGGCAAAGCACTCAAGCGCTGGTGGCCGCTCTTTATGCTGCCCACGTGTCTGGCGTTTATGATCGGGTTCGTGATCCCCTTTATCCAGGGTTTCTATCTCTCGTTCTGCCAGTTTATTACCATCAACAACACGCACTTTGTCGGTATCGAGAACTACGTGCGCGCACTGTCCGATCCGCAGTTTGCCACGTCGTTCTTCTTTACCGTGGCGTTTGCCTTCCTGTCGACGGTGCTCATCAACGTGATCGCCCTCGCCATCGCGCAGGCGCTCACCCGCAAAGCGCTCAAGGGCACCAACATCTTCCGTACGATCTTCTTTATGCCTAACCTGATCGGCGGCATCGTGCTGGGCTACATCTGGCAGATTCTGATTAACTGCCTGCTCTCCAACGTGGGCGCCCAGCTCATCGCCCTTAACTCTGCTGCTGGCTTCTGGGGCCTTATCATCCTGACCCTGTGGCAGCAGGTCGGTTACATGATGATCATCTACATCGCTGGTCTGCAGTCCATTCCGTCCGACTACATCGAGGCCGCCAAGGTCGACGGTGCCACGGCATGGCAGACGTTTTGGAAGGTTAAGATCCCTAACCTGATGCCGACCATCACTATCTGCCTGTTCCTGTCCATCACCAACGGCTTTAAGCTGTTCGACCAGAACCTCGCCCTTACCGGCGGCGCCCCCGCGCACTCCACCGAGATGCTCGCCCTGAACATCTACAACACGTTCTATTCGCGTGCCGGTATCGCATGGCAGGGCATTGGTCAGGCCAAGGCGGTTATCTTCTGCATCCTGGTCGTGGCCATCTCCATGATCCAGCTTAAGGCCACGAGGTCCAAGGAGGTGCAGCAGTAATGAAACGCGATAAGGTTATCAACCGCGCGCTCTCGATTTTCTTTACGATCCTGTCGCTCGCGTGGATCTACCCCGTGTTCATGATTGCGCTTAATTCTTTTAAGAAAGCGACCGCAATCAGCACCACCACGGCATTCGATCTGCTCACGCCCGAGACGTTCAACGGCCTCGCAAACTACATGCACGCCCTTAACGAGCAGGGCTTTGCCTCGGCATTTATGTACTCGCTCATCATCACGGTCACGTCGGTCGTGCTGATCTTGGTGTGCTGCTCCATGTGCGCTTGGTACGTAGTGCGCGTCAACAGCAAGATCTCGAACTTCTTCTATTACCTGTTCGTGTTCTCGATGGTCGTGCCGTTCCAGATGCTCATGTTCACGCTGTCCAATTTGGCGGACCGCATCGGCTTCAACACGCCGTTCAACATCTGCTTTATCTACCTCGGCTTTGGCGCGGGCCTGGCGGTCTTTATGTTCGCCGGTTTTGTAAAGAACATCCCGCTCGAGATCGAGGAGGCGGCCATGATTGATGGCTGCAACCCGGTCCAGGTGTTCTTTAAGATCGTCCTTCCCATCATGAAGCCCACCTATCTTTCGGTCGGCATCCTCGAGACCATGTGGGTCTGGAACGACTATCTGCTGCCCTACCTTACGCTCGACTCCACCAAGTACAAGACCATTCCTATCTTGATCCAGTACTTCCGCGGCGGCTACGGCCACGTCGAGCTCGGCCCCATGATGGCCTGCATCATGATGGTCGTTATCCCCATCGTTATCATGTACATCCTCTGCCAGAAGTACATCATCGACGGCGTGGTGGCAGGTGCCGTCAAGGGCTGATGCCGTAACTGTTTTGCAAGTTTCTGCGGCGCCCCTCAGCGCGGCGCCGCATATCGAAAGGTAAAGACATGGCCGAGATCGTTCTCAAACATGTTCAGAAGGTGTATCCCAACACCGAGTCCAAAAAGAAGGGCTTCTTTGGCAAAAAGAAGAAGACCGAGGAGAAGAAGCACAACCTCAAGGTTACCGAGGACGGTGTGCTCGCTGTAGAGGACTTCAACCTCACCGTTCACGATCAGGAGTTCGTCGTCCTCGTTGGCCCCTCTGGCTGCGGTAAGTCCACGACGATGCGCATGGTCGCCGGCCTGGAGGACATCACCTCGGGCGATGTGCTCATCGACGGCAAGCGCGTCAACGACGTGGCGCCCAAGGACCGCGACATCGCCATGGTGTTCCAGAGCTATGCTCTGTACCCCAATATGACGGTGTACGAGAACATGGCGTTTACGCTCGAGCTCAAGAAGGTCCCCAAGGACGAGATCGACCGCAAAGTTCGCTCTGCTGCCGAGATTCTGGGCATTACCGAGTACCTCGACCGTAAGCCCAAGGCGCTTTCGGGCGGCCAGCGCCAGCGTGTCGCTATCGGCCGCGCCATCGTGCGTGACCCCAAGGTCTTCCTGATGGACGAGCCGCTGTCCAACCTGGATGCCAAGCTCCGTAACCAGATGCGTGCCGAGCTCATTAAGCTACGTCACGAAATCAAGGGCACCTTCATCTACGTTACTCACGACCAGACCGAGGCCATGACCCTTGGCGACCGCATCGTGGTCATGAAGGACGGCGTTGTCCAGCAGATCGCCACGCCGCAGGAGGTCTTCAACCATCCCGCGAACATCTTCGTCGCCGGCTTCATCGGCGTGCCGCAGATGAACTTCTTCGATGCCCAGCTGGTGCGCTCGGGCAACGGCTTTACCGTCAAGACCGAGGATATGAACGTGGCGCTCGCCCCCGAGACTTGCGCTCAGCTTGCCCTCAACTGGGACGGCGGCGACGTGAAGGAGATTACGGCCGGCGTGCGTCCCGAGCAGATCCTGCTTGCCGACAAGGGCGAGGAGGGCGCGCTCCAGGGTACCGTCGAGGTGACCGAGCTCATGGGCTCGACCGAGCATGTCCACGTGACCGCTCCCGACGGCCAGTTTGTCCTGATTATTCCCGTCGTCGACCTCGAGGCCAAGGGCGCGCTCAAGGCGGGCGACACCATCTGGTTCAAGTTCGAGAAGAACGCGACCCACCTCTTCGATAAGGTCTCTGGCAAGAACCTTATCTAGGCCCGGTGCATCCAGGCCCTCCCTTTGGGCGACTGCGGTATTGCCATCCTTTTGCCGCGGTCACATATAAGGCTCCCCTCCCGTCCACTGGACGAGAGGGGAGCCTTTCTTTGTGTTGGGATTGTCTGACCGGTCGTTTGTCTCGATCTGTAACGGGTAGGGCCGTTTTGATTGAGTAGTTGTTATAGATTGAGATTGTTTGGTCGAGTCGGGTCACAGGGTAACGTGCGGGCACAAAAAACGGAGCCGTGTTGCCACGACTCCGTTTCTCAGGAGGATGGGTAAGGGAAGCGAAATTAGTTCAGGTGCCAGATCTCGTCGTTGTACTGGGAGATGGTGCGGTCGGACGAGAAGGTGCCGGCGTTGGCGATATTGATGAGCGCCTTGCGCATCCAGGCGTCCTGGTCCTCGTAGTCGGCCAGCACGCGCTCCTTGGTTTGGATGTACTCCTCAATGTCGAGCAGGGCCATAAACCAGTCCTTGCCCTTAATGTCGTCGTGCAGGCGCTGCAGGCGCTCGGCGTTGCCGGTCGCCATAAAGGCGGGGTTGGTGATGAAGTCCACCAGCAGTTTAATGCCGGGCTTGCGGTAGAGCGCACCGGCGTCATAGGCGCCGTCGGCGTAGAGCTGCTCGACCTGTTTGGACGAGGCACCAAAGGTATAGATGTTCTCGTCGCCCACGAGCTCGGCAATCTCCACGTTGGCGCCGTCAAGCGTGCACAGGGTTAGGGCGCCGTTGAGCATGAACTTCATGTTGGAGGTGCCGCTCGCCTCCTTGGAGGCCAGGCTGATCTGCTCGGAGATATCAGCGGCGGGGATCACGCGCTCGGCGGCGGTGACGTTGTAGTTCTCGATCATGACGACCTGCAGGTAGGGAGCCACGTCGGGGTCGTTTGCAATCCACTGCGACAGCGTCAAGATCAGATGGATGATGTCCTGCGCGATAGTGTAGGCAGGCGCCGCCTTGCCGCCAAAGATGATGGTGACGGGGTGCTTAGGTCTGTTGCCGTTCTTGATATCGAGGTACTTCCAGATGATGTAGAGCGCGAGCATCTGCTGACGCTTGTACTCGTGGATGCGCTTGACCTGGACGTCGATGATGGCGTTGGAGGGAATGGTCACGCCCTGCTCGAGCGCCATGAACTGGCGCATGATGGCCTTGGCCTCGACCTTGGTGGCGGCCAGGCGCTCAAGAACGTCCTTGTCGTCGGCGAAATTGGCGAGTTTGCTCAGATCGCCGGTGCTGCGCCAGTCGGTGCCGATCACATCGTCGAGCAGGCTGGCGAGCGCGGGGTTGGCCCCATGGACCCAGCGGCGGAAGGTGATGCCGTTGGTCTTGTTGGAGAACTTCTTGGGATAGATTTCGTAGAACGGATGAAGCTCGGTGTCCTCCAGGATCTTGGTGTGGAGGGCGGCTACGCCGTTGATGGAGAAGCCAAAGTGGATGTCCATGTGGGCCATGTGGACGGTATCGTGTTCGTCGATGATGGCGACGCGCGGGTCATCGTGCTCGGCCTTCGCGATCTCATCGAGCTTGACGATAATGTCGGCGATGGCAGGGGAGACCTTCTGCAGGCTGGCGAGCGGCCACTTCTCGAGCGCCTCGGCAAGAATCGTGTGGTTAGTGTAGGCGACCATGGAGCGTACGATGGTCACGGCCTCGTCAAACTCGATGCCATGCTCGGTGGTGAGCAAGCGAATGAGCTCGGGGATGACCATGGTGGGGTGCGTGTCGTTAATTTGGACCACGGCATAGTCGGCCAGATCGTGCAGGTTGCTGCCGCGCTCGACGGCCTCGTCGATCAGGAGCTGGGCGGCGTTGCTCACCATGAAGTACTCCTGATAGATGCGAAGTAGGCGGCCCTGCTCGTCGGAATCGTCGGGATAGAGGAACAAGGTGAGGTTCTTGGCGATCTCGGTCTTGTCGAAGTCGATGGAGCTGCCGGGGACCAGGCCGTCGTCGACGCTCGCCAGGTCGAACAGGCGCAGGCGGTTCTTGGTGGGCTGGCCGTAACCGGGCACATCGATGTTGACGAGCTTGGAAGTAACGGCAAAATCGCCGAACTCGACGGTGTAGGAGCGGTCATCGTCGACTAGGATGTCCTGCTCACCGAGCCACTCGTCGGGGACGGCCTTCTGCTGGTTGTCGACAAAGCGCTGACGGAACAGACCGTAGTGATAGTTGAGGCCCACGCCATCGCCGGTCAAGCCCAGCGTGGCGATGGAATCCAGGAAGCATGCGGCCAAGCGGCCCAGGCCGCCGTTGCCGAGTGACGGCTCGACCTCGAATTCCTCGATCTTGTTGAGGTCGTGGCCTGCGGCGGTGAGCTGGTCCTTAACCTCGTCGTAGATGCCGAGGTCGATCATGTTGTTGATGAGCAGCTTGCCGATCAAAAATTCGGCGGAAATGTAATAGAGCTTTTTCTTGCCGTTGTTGAGCGGGCGGGCGGCGGAGCGCTCCTGCACGAGTTTGACCAGCAGCTTGTAAATGCGACGGTCGTCGAGCTGCTCGAGCGAGGTGCCAAAAGACTGCTCGGCGAGTTCCATGAGGTTAATTTGGGGCATGTTTTCTCCTGTGATGGGTTGTTTCATGTCTGCAATTCATAAGAAGCCCGCGCGAGGGGATTGGGGTGGCCTCGCGCGGGAAAAGCAAGCGCGTCCGCACGGTGGGGAGGGGTCGGGCGCGGTGGCTCCTATTGAGGAAGCTCGATTTCGGCTTCCGACGGGATGCGGAAGTAGGTCTCGGTCCAGTCGGTGAGTTTGTGCTCGAGCTCGCGGGTGATGGCGCCGTCGAGCATGCGCCAGGTCCAGTTGCCGCCCAGCGTGGCAGGGGTGTTGATGCGCGCCTCGTTGCCCAAGTTGAGCAGGTCCTGCATGGTGTAGATGCACGTGTCGCTCACGCTGGCGGCGATGGTGCGATTGAGTGCATCTGCCATGGGTTCGCCGGCCTGCTGATGGGTGTACAGGGCTGCCTGCTCGCGCTGACGCGGGGTGGCCGTTCCCTCAAACCAACCGCGCGCCGTCTCGTTGTCGTGGGTGCCCACATAGGCGACGGTGTTGGCGATGTAGTTATGCGGCAGGTAGTACGAGTTGGTGCCCTCAAAGGCAAACTGCAGGATCTTCATGCCGGGGAAGCCCGAGTTGTCGCGCATGTCGATGACGCCGGGGGTGAGGAAGCCCAGGTCCTCGGCGATGATGGGCAGCGTGCCGAGCTTTTCCTCGAGCGTCTTGAAGAACTTGAGGCCGGGACCCTGCGTCCACGAACCGTAGGACGAATCGGGCGAGGAGAACGGCACCTCCCAATAGGCCTCGAAGCCGCGGAAGTGATCCAGGCGGATGACGTCGTACATGTCGAGGGCGGCGCGAATGCGGCCCTCCCACCAGGAGAAGCCGTCGGACTCCATGGCGTCCCAGTCGTAGATGGGGTTGCCCCAGTACTGGCCGGTGGCCGAGAACTGGTCGGGCGGCGTGCCGGCGACGCTCACGGGATTGCCGGCGGCGTCGATCTTAAAGAGCTCAGGCGTCGCCCACATCTCGACGGAGTCACGCGAGACATAGATGGGCAGGTCGCCGATGATGAGAATGTCGCGCTCGTTGGCATAGGCCTTGAGGCGGCTCCATTGGCGGTCGAAGAAATACTGCGTCATCTGGTGGTAGAGCATACGCGCCGGATGGTCGGCGCAGACCTTGGCGGAAGCCTCGCCGCGGGTGCGGAGCTCCGCGGGCCACTCCCAAAACGCCTTGAGACCGCACTCCTCTTTGACGGTCATGAACTCACAGTAGGGGATGAGCCAGTCCTCGTTGGCCTGGATAAAGTCATCGAAATCGGCCGGCTTGTCGGCAGCAAAGCGCTCGGCGGCGCGGTCGAGAATCTGACGGCGGCCGCCAAAGATAGCACCGTAGTCGACGTTACTGGGGTCAGAACCCAGGTACACGCCATCGATATCGCGCTGCTCCAGGTAACCTGCCTCGATAAGCTCGGCAAAGTCGATGAAGTTGGGGTTGCCCGCACGGGCCGAGAACGACTGATAGGGCGAATCGCCATAGCTGGTCGTCGTAAGGGGCAGAATCTGCCAGTAATGTTGTTTGCACGAGGCGAGAAAATCGACGAAGTCGTAGGCATTCCAGCCAAAGCCGCCGATTCCGTATGGTCCGGGCAGAGATGAGACGGGCATGAGGACGCCGCTTGCACGCTCCATGAATGCGCTCACCAACCTTCTTGTTGTGGGGTCGGCCTGCCGATGGGTGTGCAGTCCGCCTCCGATGTTCTGATTCGATACGCCTATTGTAAAACATGTTGTTTAAACATGTACAGGCAAGATAAAAAAGTTGGTCGATTTTCGGCGAATGGTTACATGCCATGAAAAAGCCCCGGTCTCACATTGGAGACCGAGGCCCAAAAACGATTGCGGAGGAGTGGCTACTCGGCGTCGGCGAAGCCGTTGGGGTTGTGGCTTTGCCAGTTCCAGCTGTCGCGGCACATATCCGCGATGTCGTACTGAGCCTTCCAGCCCATCATGCGCTCGGCCTTGGAGGCATCGCACCAGTTGGCGGCGATATCGCCGGCACGGCGCTCGCGAATCACGTAGGGCAGTTCCTTGCCGCACGCCTTGGAGAAGGCGGCGACGACCTCGAGCACCGAGGTGCCGGTGCCGGTTCCCAGGTTAAAGATCTCGACACCGGTTTTGCCGTTCATCCAGTTGAGGGCGGCAACGTGACCAGATGCCAGGTCGCACACGTGGATGTAGTCGCGCACACCGGTGCCGTCGGGGGTGGGGTAGTCGTTGCCAAAGACCTGAACGGCCTCGAGTTTGCCCACAGCGACCTGGGCGACATAGGGAACCAGGTTGTTGGGGATGCCCTTGGGATCCTCGCCGATCAAGCCTGACGGATGGGCACCGATGGGGTTGAAGTAGCGGAGCAGTACGACGTCCCACTCGGGGTCTGCGGTGTGGACATCCATGAGGATCTGCTCAATCATCCACTTGGTCCAACCGTAGGGGTTGGTCGCGGGCTTCTTGGGATCTTCCTCGGTGACAGGCGGATTGTCCGGATCGCCGTAGACGGTCGAGGAGCTCGAGAAGATGATGGACTTGCAGCCATGATTGCGCATGACGTCGATGAGCACCAGGGTGTTCTCGATGTTGTTGTGGTAGTACTCGACGGGCTTGCTCACTGACTCGCCGACGGCCTTAAAGCCGGCAAAGTGGATGACGCGGTCGATCTGATGGGTATCGAAGATCTTGTTCATCGCATCGCGGTCGAGCACGTTGGCCTCGTAGAAGGTGAGGTTCTTGGCGGCCTCGTCGCCCACGATGGTCTTGACGCGGTCGACGGCGACGGCGCTGGAGTTGGAGAGATCATCGACGATGACGACCTGGTAGCCACCCTCGAGCAGCTGAACGACGGTGTGCGAGCCGATAAAGCCGGCGCCACCGGTAACGAGGACACAGGTGTCTTTGGGGTCGAGTGCTTTGGACATGTAGTCTCCTATCGAATCAGGAACACTTCTTCAGGGGAGTATAGCGCAGGCAGGGACGCCCAAATCGTGCGCTGTAGGAAAAGCAGAGGATTGTGCTAACGTACTCATAGAAGAGCTTGCGTACGCATAACCTGATCTTTGGCATTTGCTTACGAGCCGCTGACCTTGCAGTTTCCTGCCGTTCGTGGAAATCGTTGGGACGCGCCATATGTACGCTAATATGTATGAGTTGAGCGACATATAAATAAGCATGTAACGGAGTACATATGTCACCAAACAGCGATTCCATCCTTTCCCAGGAGCTCTCGCGCCGCACTGCCCTCAAGGCCCTGTTCGGCGCCGCTTCTGCGGCAGTTCTTTTTGGCCTGCCCGCTCGCGCCCATGCGGCGGAGGCTTCCAAAGAAACCACCGATAAACTGAATGCCGCCCAGGCCCAGCTCGACGAGGTTCAGGCCCAGCTCGACAGCATCGCAAATGAGTATGCGGCGCTGGCCAACAAGAATGCCCAGACCCTCAACGACATCGAGAATGTCCAGGGCAAGATTGACGACACGCAGGCCCAGATCGATGAAAAGAAGGCCGAGCTCAAGAAGAAGCGCAACGACCTTTCCGATCGCGTGGCCGCCAGCTACAAGTCCGGCGGCACGAACATCCTGTCGCTGCTGCTGGCCTCTGGCTCGTTTGAGGAACTCGTCGCCAACGCGCATTACGTTGAGAAGATCAACAAGAGCGACCGCGACGCCATCGAGGACATTCAGACCATCCAGGAAGAGCTCGATGCGCAAAAGACCGAGCTCGAGTCGCAGAAGGCCGACTTAGAGAAGCTCAAGGACCAGCAGACTGCCCAGATGCAGGACATGCAGGCCAAGCAGCAGGAAGTCCAGACGGTTCTGAACGGCCTCTCTGACGATGTCAAGGAGCTCATGGCTCAGCGTGATTCCGAGATTCTCGCTGCCGCCCAGGCCGAGGAGGCCGCTAGGAAGGCCGCCGCTGCCGCGGCCGCCGCGAACAAGAACAATTCCTACTCGGGTGGTTCGAGCTCGGGTGGCGGATCGTATGCGCCCGGAACTCCGCAGCAGAATGCCGGCTCGGGCAAGCAACAGGCCGTCGTCAACGCGTGCTACTCCACGCCTTCGCCGGGTCAGAACTGGTGCGCGGCGTGGGTCACCAATGTCTTCCGTAACGCCGGCGTTGGCTACTTTGGCGGCAACGCCTGCGACATGTTCAACGCCTGGTGCTATAGCTCCGACCGCTCGGCGCTGCAGGTGGGCATGATCGTGGCCGATTCCTCGCACAGCGGCACGGGTGCTCCGGGCCTTATCTACGGTCATGTGGGTATCTACGTTGGCGGCGGCATCGTTATGAGCAACGAGGGTGCCATTACGTCTAAGTCGCTCGATTCGTTTATTAGCTTCTATGGCACTGGGTCTGGCGTGCGTTGGGGCTGGCTTGGCGGTATTGCGCTGTCGTAGCTGCGGCTTGGTCCGGGACAGCCCGAGAGGCATAAGGTTGCCTGCTCGGGCAGTCCTGCTCGCACGGAGAGCACATTAAGTGCTCTCCGGCTCGTGCGGAACTCGCGATCAACCTTATGCCTCTCGGACTGTCCCGGCCCTCTCGGGTCCTGAGCGCGACACACCGGACTGGGTTATCTGAATAAATATGGTGAAGGCCCCTTTCGGGGCCTTCTTTGTTAAAGGAATTCGCCTACTCGGTGGACTTCGGGTTCTAGGTCTACGCCGAATTGGTCTTTGACGGTTGTTTGGATGTAGCGGATGAGTTCGTTGACGTCGGCGGCGGTGGCGTGGTCGGCGTTGACGATGAAGCCGCAGTGCTTTTCGCTTACCTGGGCGCCGCCGATGGCGTGGCCGCGCAGGCCGGCATCCATGATGAGCTTGCCGGCAAAGTAGCCCTCGGGGCGCTTGAAGGTGGAGCCGGCACTCGGCATGTCGAGCGGCTGCTTGTCCTCGCGGCGCTGGCGGTAGTCGTCCATGTCGGCCTTGATCATCGCGGCGTTGCCCGGGGCGAGATTGAAGGTGGCCGAAAGCACGATAAAGCCGTCATCGGCGATGCGGCTCTTTCGATAACCCAGGTTGAGTTCGTCGACATCGAACTCGATGATATTGCCGCTGCCGCGGGTGCCGTCGTCGAGCTGGCGAGCGGGTTTGTAGACGCGCACGGACTCCAGCACATCGGCCATGCAGACGCCGTAGGCACCGGCGTTCATGTAGCAGGCGCCGCCGACCGATCCGGGGATGCCCGAGATGGGCTCCATGCCGGTAAGGCCGGCCTCGGCTGCCGCCGCGGCGACATCGGAAAGCAAGGCACCGGCTGCCGCCGTGACATGCGTGCCGTCGACCGTAATGTCGGAGAGGCCCTTGCTCAGCGCCACGACAACGCCGCGGATACCCTTGTCGCCGACGAGCAGGTCGGAGCCGTTGCCCACGATGGTGAGCGGCAGGTCGCAGCGATAACAGGTGTCGAGCGTGGCGACGAGGCCCTGCTCGGTATCGGGCGTGACAAAGACGTCGGCCGGGCCGCCGATCTTAAACGTGGTGTGCTCGCGCATGGGCTCGCTCATCAGCACGTTGTCCTCGCCGGCAACGCCAGCAAGCGCGCACAGCAGGTCCTCGTTAAAAAAGTCGTTCTCGTGCATACGAATATCCGCCTTTTGGTGGTCGTTGTCATCAATCGATTGCAATATACCCCACCTGGACGGATTTGGTGCGCTGACGGCGATAAAACAGCCGTCCACCGGATTGGTAAAGTGTTTATCACCGAGGTAGAGGGGCAGTCGCTATACTTTCAAGAGATTGCGCGTAAACCCGGAAGGAGCGAGATGGCCAACAAAGTCACCCTCAAGCAGATCGCCCAGGAGGTGGGGCTTTCCCCTTCGTCGGTTTCGCTTGTACTCAATAATCGGCCCTGTCGCATCTCGGAAGAAAACCGCAAGCTCATCAAGGAGGTTGCGGCGCGCAACCACTATGTTCCTAACCAGATCGCGCGCAGCCTGGTCATGCGCGAGTCGCGTACGCTGGGCCTTATCGTTCCCAATATCGAGAGCCGCTTTTTTGCCTCGCTCGCCGGCAGCTTGGAAAAGCGCTGTCGCGAGGACGGCTATGCACTCTTTATTACCAGCTCGGGTGGAAGCGCCGATGACGATCTGGAACTGCTACGCCAGCTGGTGACGCGCGGCGTCGATGGTGTGTTCCTGGTCGTGGGCGACGAGTTCTCCGACGATCGCGCCCTGCGCGAGGAAGTGAGCCATCTGCCTATCCCTGCCGTGATGGTCGACCGCGCCATTGAGGGCCTCGAGTGCGACAAGGTGATGTTCGACCACGAGATGGGTGGCTACATGGCCACCCGCTATCTGATCGAGCAAGGCCACCGTCGCATCGCCTGTCTGGTTAACGCGCGTCGCTCCAATACGGGTCGCAAACGACTCGCCGGTTACGAACGCGCGCTGCGCGAGGTGGGGCTGCCCATCGACGCGCGCCTGGAGTTTGAGAGCGAATATTACATCCCGAGTGCCTATGAGGCCTCGGAGGCTGTGCTTGCAACCGATGCCACCGCCGTGTTCGCAAGCTCGGACAACATTGCCCTCGGTTTGCTCAAGCGCTTGCACGAGATGGGGAAGAGCATCCCGGGCGATATCTCGGTCGTAAGCTATGACAACTCGGCGGCCGACGTTCTCTTTGAGCCGGCACTGACCGCGATTGAGCAGGATCCTGGTGTCCTCGCGGAGCATGCTTTTGGCTGCATGTCCAAGCGTCTTGCCGGTAGGGGCGGTAGACGTGCCGAAGAGGTCGTTCTGGAGCCGGCGCTTATCGTGAAGGGCAGCGTGCTTAACCTTACCGAATATAGCTAAGCGCACTTGTTTGTTTGCATAGATTGCATGCGGAGCGTCCGCTATTTGCCGGCGGGGCCGGGGCGCCTGCTTTGTTTTGAGCCGTACGCGAAGCCCCCCTCTCAAAACAAAGCAGGCACCCCGGCCCTCGTCCGTAAGCTCTTCCGCTGGGCGAGCCATAGACGCCGCGCACCGATCTACTAAAGCATGAGCTTGAAATTGGTGCTATATTCGGCTTGAGTTGTTTAATGCTAGTACGGGAGGCTGATATGGGGCTGTTCAAGAAGAAAAACCCGCAGGATGCCTTTGATCCCGATGTGTTTACCATCACGGATACGATTTTGGACCCGCCGCGGTTTACGTTTTTGCCGGCTATCTACCAGGATGCCACGCGTCGCAAGTGGGCCGTGCATCAGCGCGGCGGCGAGCCGAAGATTTTTGACTATGCGGACGTGTTGCAGTGCGAAGTGGCCGAGGCGGGCGATCCGGAGGCCGAGGAAGTGGTCTCAAAACAGGAATTTGCCCAGCGTATCCTGGCAAATCCTGCCAAGGCGGCGAAAATAAACGCTGCCAAGCGTAATATGTGTCTTGGTATGGGCGTTGTTGTGGCGGTTCAGACGGGAAAAGACGAGGTTTCCAAATTAGAGATTCCCGTTATGACCGACGAAGTCAAACGCGATTCAAGTCTATATAAGTCGTATCGGAATGTTGCCGAGAAGATCAAGGCCGAATTTGATGCCATGGGAGGGCTGGTCTAATTTTGGCGGCATACGTTTCTGAATGAGGAGTCTGTGCAATGGCAGGCGAATCTTATGCAATTCCCCCCAAAGATCGTGCTGTTGAGGGAATTCTTTGGTATATCCAGCACCACCAGCTTGCCGGCGGCGATCGCCTGCCGGCCGAGCGCGTGCTGTGCGAAGAGATCGGCGTTTCGCGCACGGCGTTGCGCGCCGGTATCACGCGGCTCATCTCGTGTGGAACGCTCGAGAGCCGTCGCGGATCGGGTACGTATGTGTGCCCTCCCAAGCCGCTGAACATCTTCCAGGAAACGTATAACTTCTCCGATGCTGTGCGGACTGCCGGCCTGCACCCCTCTTCTCGTCTGGTTTCCACTGGGACCATCGAGGCGGATGAGGCACTTGCCGGCAAGCTTGGGGTGTCTGTAGGCGCTCCTTTGCTTCGCATGCAGCGCGTTCGACTTATTGAGGGCGAGCCGGCGTCAATCGAGACGGCTCACGTTAACCTGTCCCTGTGCCCATCGCTTATCGAGCACGATTTTGAGTGCGAGAGCCTTTACGATGTCTTGCTCAAAGAAGGTGGCGTGCGTGTTGAGCATGGACGTGAGCATATCTCCATCTCGCGTTTGAACGCCGAAGAGGCCGAGCTGCTCCAGCAAGAAGAGGGAACGCCGGTGTTCTATGAGAGCACGATCGAATTGGATAAGGACATGCGTTTTGTGGAGCATTGCAAATCGGTGATTTTGCCCACAAAGTTCCGCTTTGCCGATAACGGCGAAGAGAACGGCATGAGGAGCGTGGCAGGTGAACAATGGCTGAAACAGTAGATGCCACCCCGGTCTATATGCGCATTCGACGCCGCATCGAGGAGCGTATCGAGCGCGGTATATATCCCACGGGTTCCATGATTCCGTCCGAAAAAGACCTCGCCGAGGAATTTGGTACGACACGCTTGACCATCCGAAGCGCTGTCGATGAGCTGGTTCGGCGCGGGCAGATTCGCCGTGTTCGGGGAAAAGGTGCCTTTGTGGCGCAGAAAGTACCTGCTTTTTTTGAACGCACGGGCGGTTTCCGTGAATCGGTCCGTGCTTCGGGCGGCGAGCCGTCCGTCCGTATTCTCGCGCGTTCCAAGCGTTATGCGGGGCCATACTACGCCGACCTGTTTGGCATCGCCGAGGATGATTTGCTGTATTCGATTCGGCGTTTGAACTGCGTCAACGGCGACCCTGTATCGATTGAGATGGCGTTCATCCCGTGCCTGCTGTTTCCAACCATCGAAGATATTGACGTGTCGGTCTTCAGTTTGTACGAGACCTATGAGATGCTGGGCCGAAAGCCAGTTATGGCACAGGAAAAGCTCGATATCGAAGCGCTGGGCGCGCGAGATGCCGGCCTGCTTGGACTGGAGCAGGGCGATCTTGCCTTGACGCTGGAGTGCGTAAGCTTCGATGCGGGCGGCCAAGCGATCGAGTACGTCAAATCGTTTAACCGCGGTGATGCGGGTGGATATACCTATACGTACTAGCTGGTGTTTTGTGAATAACGCCTGGGAAACTAACTAGTTTTGATCGTTGGGTCAGCTGTATATACAACCTTACAGGGCCCAAAATCGACCGTTCGCCGAAGGGGATGAATTAATCGACAGAGAGGTATCAAAAAGCCGTAACCTGTAACTGTGATTGGTATCAAATACTAATGATTTGTAACGAGGTGAGACGATGAAGATGCTCGATTACGTTCAGCTTGCCCATGTGCGTATGGGGGAGAACCTCGAGCGTTCGTCTGAGCTGGTAGCGCAGCTCGTTGATATTTTCCAGTCCGGTTCTTTTAACGCACTGCGCATCGTTGCTTCGGGTTCGTCGCGCCATGCCGCCGATTGCGCCCGCGATTACCTGCAAGATGCGCTGCAGATGCAGGTGTCCGTTGTGACGCCCGAGGCCTTCGTCGATTTTGAACACACCTATCCGCAGCATGCGCTCAACATCGCCGTCTCGCAGAGTGGCTATTCGACCAATACGATTGCGGCGCTCGATTACATGCGCGCACACGATATGGCTGCAGTTGCGCTCACGGCAAACGTCGAGGCACCCATCAAGGAACACGCTGACATCGTTCTTGACTACGGTGTGGGCGTCGAGTCGGTGGACTTTGTAACTCTGGGCGTCGAGGTTCTCGTTGAGTATCTGGTGCTCTTTGGTATTTACGGCGGTCAGGCGCGCGGAACGGTTGACGCCAAAGGCGTTGCCCAGCGTCTTGACGACCTGCGCGAAGCTATCCAGGCCAATGCCGTGATGTGCAAGACCGCCGAGGAATATGTCCAAGACCACATGCTCGAGCTTTCTGAGCACATGCCCGCCATGGTCGTCGGCAACGGCCCCAACTACGGCGTTGCCGAGGAGGCGGCGCTCAAGCTGAGCGAGACCATCAAGATTCCTGCCATGCATCACGAGGGCGAGGAGTTCGTTCACGGTCCCGAGATGCAGATCGTTCCGGGCTATCTGGTGTTTATCGTTGACGATCCGCAGGGGTCGGAGCGTCTTGCGAATATCGCCGATGCGCTATCGAACGTTACGACAAAAACGGTGCTGCTCACGGCCCATCCCAGGGGTAAGGCTCACGAGGTTGCGGTGCCTCAGGTGGCTCCGCTGCTCAGCGCAATTCCCAATTTGGTGTTCTTCCAGACGATTGCGGCAATGATCGCCGAGCGTCTGAAGTCATGGGACGTGCACCCGTATCTTGATGCCGTCTCCAAGCAAATGGAGGTCAAGGCAGAGGGCTACGAAGAATCAGTCAATGCGCTTAAGGCCAAAGCGGCCGAGTGTTACGGAATGTAAGCGGGTTTGATGCCCGTTGGCATGGGGGATGTGAAGACAACCCCAGAAAGGAGAGACAAATGAAGGAAACCGAGAAGATCGAGATCATGCATTTCGACCAGGAGGGCTATCTCGAGGACGGCAAGGCGCTCTACGAGACCGGCAAGAAGATGACCGCGCTCGCCGACAAGGTCGCCGACGAGGGCTACGACGCCGTGTTCCTGATGGGCGTCGGCGGCACCTGGGACGAGCTCATGCAGCTCGAGTACCTCATGAACAAGTTCGGCGACCGCGACCTCGAGGTCTACCTGATCCACGCCGCCGAGTGGAACGTCATGGGCCACAAGCGCATGACCGAGAAGTCCGTCGTGCTCACCGCCTCCGAGTCCGGCACCACCCCCGAGGTCCTCGAGGCCGTCAAGAAGATGAAGGAAAAGGGCATTCGCGTCTACGCCATGACCAAGCCCGAGGGCCCCATCGGCCAGGCTGTCGGCGCCGAGAACTGCGTCGCCATGGCTTCTGACCATGGTTCGGGCGGCTGTGAGAAGGGCTACTACCTCGCCGACTGCTTCGGCCTGCGCCTGCTCAACCGCCGCGGCTGCTTCCCCAAGTTTGACCTGTTTATCGAGCAGACCAAGGACATCTGGAAGGACATGCTCGATATCCGCAAGCGCTTCGAGCCGCGCGCCGAGGAGCTCGCCAAGAAGTACGCCCTGGCCCCCTACACCATGTTCATCGGCTCCGGCGCCCTGTGGGGCGAGACCATCCTGTTCTCGATGTGCATCCTGGAGGAGATGCAGTGGAAGCGCACCCGCTACATCACCTCGGCCGACTTCTTCCACGGCACCCTCGAGCTCGTGGAGCCCGGCGTCCCGGTCTTCCTGTTCATGGGCGAGGACGAGAACCGCAAGCTCGACGAGCGCGTCCGCGCCTTCCTGACCCGCGGCGTGACCGGCGACACCGACATCAACATCATCGACACCGCCGAGTTCGCGATCCCCGGCCTTGACGACGAGTTCCGCGTCATCGTGTCTCCGTGGATTCTGACGGTGCTCGTTACCGACCGCCTGGCTCGCTACTACGAGACGGTCACCAAGCACAACCTCAAGTATCGTCGCTACTATCACCAGTTCGACTACTAAAGAAAACGGGTGCGGGAACGTGCCGGGCTATTGAGAGGAACACAGAATGAGACAGTACATCATCGCCAGCCATGCGCACTTCGCTACCGGCATCAAGGAGAGCGTCGAGCTGCTCTCGGGCGCTCGCGACAACGTCCACGATCTTTCGATGTTCGTCGATGGCCGCATGGACGTGGCCGAGGAGGCCCAAAAACTGCTGGCAGGCATGTCTGCTGACGATGATGTCGTTGTCTGCACCGACCTCTTTGGCGGCAGCGTCAACAACGAGTTTACCAAGATCGTCCAGACGCGTCCCCGCACGTACCTCGTTACCAACATGAACCTTCCTCTCCTCATCCAGTTGCTGTTCTCTGACGAGTCGGCGCCGGTTGAGGAGACGATTCGCGCCATCGTCGCTGCGGACGATACGCGCGTGAAGTTTGTCAACGATCTTTTGGTCGATGACGACGAGGAAGAAGAGTTCTAATCCGCAGCACCTACTGACACGCCGTAAGACGGCACAAGACCTTTGGGGGGTCACATTATGATTCAGCTACTTCGCGTTGACCATCGCCTGCTTCATGGCCAGGTCGCAGTTTCCTGGGTTCAGGGCCTTGGCTCCAACTGCATCTTCTGCGTGGGCGATAAGGTCGCTAACGACCCGGTGTGGAAGACGACGCTCAAGATGGGCAAGCCTGCCGGCTGCAAGCTCGTCATCAAAGATATGGAGCATGCAATCGAAGCTATCAACTCGGGCGTGACCGACAAGTACAAGATGATCATCTGTGTCGCCACTATTGCTGAGGCAAAGCAGCTTGTTGAGGGCTGCCCGCAGATCAAGTCGGTCAACCTGGGCAACACCAAGCCCAAGGACGAGAAGCGTCCCGATGCTCGTCAGGTCTCTCGTCAGATCTTCCTGACCGCGGCCGAGGAAGCCGATGTGCGCGAGATGCTGGATCGTGGCGTTGAGGTCGAGATTCGACCCCTGGCCGATGACCCCAAGGTTGACTGCGCCAGCGTGCTCTAGGCGTTCAATTTCGAAGAGTCTGAGCTCTTCGTAGTGTCCTATTAGGAAAGGGGGATATATGCTTACCCAAGCAATCCTCATCGGACTTATCGCCGCATTTGGTAAGTTCGACTGCCAGCTCGGTACGCTCTATGCGTTCCGCCCCATCGTCCTGTGCCCGCTCGTGGGCCTGGTGCTGGGGGACCTGCAGTCCGGCCTCGCGATCGGCGCCAGCCTGGAGCTGCTGTTCATGGGCTCGATCTCCATCGGCGCCTACGTGCCGCCTGATGAGACGATCGGCGGCGTGCTCGCCTGCGCCTTCGCTATCCAGCTGGGCCAGAGCACCGAGGCAGCCATCGCGCTTGCCATGCCCATCGCCACGCTGTGCCTTGCCATCAAGAACATCCTCAACGCCGCCCTGCCGATCCTGGTTGACCGCGCTGATGTCTTCTCCGGCCAGGGCAACCTTAAGGGTGTCTATGCGATGCACTTCCTGATCGGTTTGACCGGTATCATCATGGCGTTCCTGCTGTGCTCGCTGTCGTTCTATCTGGGTGCTGACGCCATCCAGGGCATGCTCGACTTCATCCCGCCCTTTGTCCTTGCTGGCTTTGGCGTTGCCGCCAACATCCTGCCTGCCATGGGCTTCGCCATGCTCGGCCGCCTGGTGCTCACCAAGCAGCTCGTGCCCTTCTACTTCCTGGGCTTCCTGCTGTGCTCCTACGCCAACGTGCCCGTCCTGGGCGTCGCCCTGATCGCCATCATCATCGGCATCGACAAGTTCGACCTGCTCGGCCTGGGCGGAGCCCAGCCCCAGCTCTCCGCGGAAGGGGATGAGGACGATGACTTCTAGTCCCGAGAACAAGATCACGCGCTCCGACCTCGTCAAGAGCGCCGTCAACGTCGGCGCCCTGGGCATGGAGTTCTCCTGGACCTACTACAAGCAGATGAACATCGCCTTCTGCCTGATGGTCGCCAACATGCTCAAGAAGATCTACGCCGGCCGCCCCGACGACTACGCCGAGGCCCTGCACCGCCACTGCGCGTTCTTCAACATCACCGTCCAGTTCGCCCCGTTCGTCGGCGGCATCGCGATGGCCATGGAGGAGAAGGTCGCCCGCGGCGAGATCGAGCCCGAGAGCGTCAACGACGTCAAGGCCGCCCTCATGGGCCCGCTGTCCGGCATCGGCGACTCCATCTTCCTGTCGACGCTGCGCGTGGTCGCCGCCGCGGTGGGCATCAGCCTGTGCCAGGCCGGCAACCCCTTCGGCCCCATCGCCTTCCTGCTCATCTACAACGTCCCCGGCTTCGCGCTGCGCATCTGGGGCGCCGTCAAGGGCTACGAGCTGGGCGTGGGCTTCCTGGACGAGGCCCAGAGGACCGGCCTCATGCAGAAGATCATGACCTGCGTGGGCATCGTGGGCGTCATGGTCGTGGGCGCCATGTGCAAGGACATGTTCTGGGCCAGCATCCCGGTGGCCATCGGCTCGGGCGAGGACGCCCAGACCCTCCAGGACATCCTGGACGGCATCATGCCCGGCATGCTCGGCATGATAGCCTTCTGGCTGTACTACTGGCTGCTGTCCAAGAAGATCAACCCCATGGTGCTGATCGTGGCCACCATGGTCGTGGGCATCATCGGCGCGTTCTTCGGCGTGCTGGCGTAAGGGCCCGGCTGCATAGATTTTCGTTGCAACCTGGAAAGGGGATGGAGCAGGCCTATGCCCTCCATCCCCTTTTTGTATAGAAGGAGTTCGTATGTTCGCGAAGGATCGCGAAGCAATGCGCCTGACGCCGGCAGAGGTCAGGCTGATTCTTATTGAGTCCCTGCAGTGGTGCGCCAACAACGCGGTCTACTTTTTGGGGCTTATCGGTGCGGCCACGTATGATCTGGCCGGCACGGCCTTTTTGGTTGCCGCCATTACGCTCGTGCGCAATCTTATGACGTCGGTGGGCAATATGGTGTCGGGCTCGGTCATCGATCGCTTTGGACCGCGCCGGACGTCGTTTGTGACGTGCGTGATTACGGCAGTGCTATCGCTTGGCGTGGGGTTAGCGCCGTTGTCTGTCCCCGGGCTTGTGTTTGCCGCGTGCGTCTTGGGACTTGCGGGCGGCTTTATCAACACCTGCACGCATGCGTTTCCGGGATACCTGGAGTCGACCACCGAGGGTCGTACCCGCGTGAACGGCCTCATGGTGTTCTACAGCAATATCGCCTATACCGCTGGCCCGCTGCTCGGCGGTGCCATCGTGAGCTGTTTTGCCACGCAATCGGTTTATCTGCTCATGGCGGGCATGATGGGTGTGGCGGCCGTGCTCTCCTTGGGCTGTCACGAGTGTGTTGCTCCCGCAAAAGGGGAGAAGCCGAAGGGCGGTATTCTGGGCGGCATGGCCGAGGGTGCGCGACTTACGTTTCGCGACCACGACTTGCGCCTCATCTTTATCTCGGGCTTTTTGGGTTTCTTTGCGTTTGGCGCGTTCGATTCGCTGGAGTCGTTGTTCTACCGTGATGTACTCAACGTGGATATCGTCTGGCTGGGCTGGTTGTCCTCGGTCGTGGGCCTCACTTCCTCGGTGGGTGCGTTCATCCTGACCAAGCTTTCTGCTCGCCATGTCAACCTGCGATTGCTGCTCGGCGCGCTCATGGCCGTGGGCATTGGGTCCATGGTGTACGTGGGCACCGATATGCTGGGGGTCGCGATTATCGGTCAGGCGATTAACGGTTTGGCCTGGGGGTTCCTGGAGCCGCTGCAGATGATCTTGATTCAGGAGCGTGCCGACATCAAATACCTGGGGCGCATTACCGGCTTTGTGCGTTTTGGACTGATGAGCGCCGGCGTGGTGCCGCTGCTGGCGGCTCCGTTTTTGGCGGAGGCTTTGGGCGTCCAGACGGTACTGTTTGGAGCATCGACCATTATTGCGCTGGTAGGAACGCTGTTCTTTGTCACAC
>DBFDDV010000110.1:0-4054 GCA_048302525.1 Collinsella sp.
GGAGAGGGGGATGGCTCCGTGCCCGCCTTGACCACGCTGGTCTTGGGGGTTTGCCTCCAGTTTGTTGTGTGCCACGTGGACTCCCTTAGACATCCGGTTGTCTGTCTAGGACAGATAATCTTTATGCCGTCTTTATACATACAAGAGCAGTTTGGCACATCAGGTTATTTTAGACAATAATCCCCAGCTGGGGATTATTTATGTACGTAGGTAGCATTTCAAAACAGGGGCTTTTAAGCACGTGCTGTCTGGGCTATGCCAGCCTTGGCGCTTGCGCGTTTGCCGGCGAGTTCGCAAAAAATCGCGCCGCCGATGATAAGCGCGGCACCCATCAGACGGACCGGTGTTATGGCTTCGCCCAAAAGGACGGCGGAGAACACGACCGCCGAAAGCGGCTCCAGGTAGCCGACAACGGCGACGGTCTGCACAGGCAGTTTGGCGACGGCGCTAAAGTAGAGCAGGCAACCAATGCCGGTGTTGACGACGCCGAGCATGACGACGGCGCGCCAATCGATGCCTGCGGCGACGCCGGCGGACAGGAATGAGGGTGCACCCTGCGTGATGAGCGTGAGGACCAGCGCGGTCACAAAGGCGGCACTCACCTGGAGCGTGGAGTTCTCGAGGCCTTCGATGTGTGGCGCGCCCTTGCTAGCGATGACCATCAGCGCATAGCAAAATGCCGAGGCGATGCCGCAGGCGATACCTGCAATGGGCATATTGCCGCCTAGACCTTGCGCTGCAATGAGAAAAGCACCGCAAGCAACGGCGATAAAGCCGGCGATTTTGCCGCCGGTCAGCTTTTCGCCAAAGATGAGCGGGGAGAGTGCCATGACAATGATGGGGCCGCAGTAGTACAGCAGCGAGGATACGCCGACGCCGATCGTCTGGTAGGCGCGGAACAGAAAAATCCAGCTGGCGCCCAGCGCAGCTCCCGAGAGGAGGAGGGCTGCGGCTTCGCGGGGGCGAGATGGCGCCTGCAACTTATGGCGTTGGGTGATGGCGAGAATGGTGACAAGCGAGAGTGCGCCCAAAAACGTGCGTAGTAGCACGATATCCGAGCTCGGCAGCGCGATGGCAGCGGCGATGATGCCGTTGAAGCCAAACAATAGCAATGCTGCTAAGTACGTAAACAACCCGTTGTTCATGCGCTGACATCCCCTCTATATCTGAGCATCTTCACTATGGGTGAACTGGTTTTAGAAGAAAAGCGAATATAATGCATAGATAACATGACAAAAACTCATGCAAAGGTGGAGGGGCGCCGTGGAAACGAATATTCAAAAGATGCAGGCGCTGCTGGAGACGGTGCGCGCCGGAAGCTTTACGCGTGCTGCCGAGCGCCTGAGCTATTCGCAGTCGGGCGTGAGCCGCATGGTGGCCGATCTTGAGGCCGATTGGGGCTTTAAGGTGCTCGACCGCAGTCGCGAGGGCGTAGTGCTTTCTGCCGACGGGCGGCAGGTCATGCCGGCTGTCGAGGCGCTCTGCGAGGAATTCACTCGCTTGCAGCGACGGGTGGATGAGATGCGCGGGCTCATGCGCGGCAAAATCTGCATCGGTACGTTTTCGAGTGTGGCGACCCACGTGCTGCCGCCGGTGATTGCGCGCTTTCGCGCCGATCATCCGGATGTCGATTACGAGCTGCTGATGGGTGATTACTCCGAGATTGAGCAATGGGTGGCGGAAGGCCGCTGCGACCTGGGCTTTATCCCGCGTGAGCCACGAGAAAACGGCATGGCATCGCGGTCTTTGGTGCGCGACGAGTTGATGGCGGTAGTGCCGGCAGATTCTTTGCTTGCCACGGCGGAGGTCGTTTCTCTTGCCGATTTAGCCAACGAGCAGTTTATTCTGCTAGAACGCGGCACCGATGACGAGATTACGCCGCTGTTCCGTCGGGCGGGGCTGACGGTGTGCTCCAAGCTGTCGACCTGGGATGATTATGCGATTATGGCTATGGTCGAGGACGGCCTGGGCGTGAGCATTCTTCCCGCGCTCATCTTGCGCCGCTGTCAGTTCGATGTTGCCGTGCGACCACTCGAGGGACATCCCCATCGGCAGATCAATGCGATATATCGCACGGCTGACGTTTCTCTTGCCGCTGCTCGATTCCTTGAATACCTCTAAACGTGTGCACGTCATTGTCCGCTTTGGGCAAATCTCGGAGTTCGGTACGTTTTCTTATGAAATTGAACTTACGAATGAGGTACGGCGCTATACTGCTTGCTAAATTGAACCTTGGTTCAATTCGTGTTCTATAAATTGAACTTTGCCAGCAAGGAGGTTCCTGTGGCCCAAGAGACGTTTTGCGATCGCCTGCGACAGACTATGTCCAATCGCGACGTTCGCCAGTCGGACGTGATCCGCGCATCGGAGATGCTCGGCAAAAAACTCGGCAAGAGTCAGATGAGCCAATATGTGAGCGGCAAGACGATCCCGCGGCGCGATGTGGCTGAGCTGCTCGCCCGTATTTTGGAGGTCGATGTTACCTGGCTGCTTGCCGGCGACGCCGATCAAGGCGAGGCATCATCACCCCGTAACGATTCCAAGCCCGAACCCCATCCCTCAGCTCAAATTGCAAGGAGCACCACCATGCGTACTTTTTCTAAATCCACCAAGCTCGATAACGTCCTGTATGACGTGCGCGGTCCCGTCGTCGACGAGGCCGCCCGTATGGAGGACGAGGGCGAGCGCATCCTCAAGCTCAATATCGGTAACCCGGCGCCCTTCGGTTTCCGCACGCCCGATGAGGTCATCAAGGACATGCGCCAGCAGCTGCCCGACTGCGAAGGCTATTCCAATTCGCGCGGCCTGTTCTCCGCGCGCAAGGCGATCATGCAGTATTCGCAGATCAAGGGCCTGCCCAATGTTCAGATGGAGCATATCTACACGGGCAACGGCGTGTCCGAGCTCATTCAGCTTTCGATGAACGCGCTGCTCGACAATGGCGACGAGATTCTGATCCCCAGCCCCGACTATCCGCTCTGGACGGCGTGCGCAACCCTTGCTGGCGGTCATCCCGTACATTATCTGTGCGATGAACAGGCGGATTGGTATCCCGACCTGGAGGATATGGAGTCCAAGATCACGAGCGCGACCAAAGCCCTCGTCATCATCAACCCCAACAACCCCACGGGTTCTGTCTATCCGCGCGAGGTGCTCGAGGGCATCGTCGAGATTGCACGCAGGCATCAGCTGATGATCTTTGCCGATGAGATTTACGACCGCCTGTGCATGGACGGCTACGAGCACGTCTCGATTGCCTCGCTCGCCCCCGACCTGCCCTGCGTTACCTTTAGCGGTCTGTCCAAGTCGCACATGATTGCGGGCTATCGTATTGGCTGGATGGTGCTTTCGGGCAACCAGCGCTGCATGAGCGACTTCATCATGGGCGTCAACATGCTCTCTAACATGCGCCTGTGCTCCAACGTGCCGGCTCAGTCGATCGTTCAGACGGCACTCGGTGGCCATCAGTCGGTCAACGACTACATCCGTCCCGGCGGCCGTGTCTACGAGCAGCGCAACTTTGTGTATGAGGCGCTCAACAAGATTGACGGCATCTCGGTGGTTAAGCCGCGTGCGGCGTTCTACATCTTCCCCAAGATGGATGTGAAGAAGTTCAACATCACCGATGACGAGCAATTCGCCCTTGACCTGCTGCACGAGAAGAAGATCCTGATTACGCGCGGCGGCGGCTTCAACTGGGCTGAGCCCGATCACTTCCGCATCGTGTACCTGCCGCGCATGGAAGTGCTCAAAGAGTCGCTCGAAGACCTCGCCGACTTCTTTGACCATTACCGCCAGGCGTAACTAGTTCCGCCGTTCTACCGAACGGCGGACCGCTTGACGCTGCGCGAGCCGCATTCACACCAATCTGACGTTCAACTTCAAGGGCGCGACCAGAAGGTCAGCGCCCTTTCGTTTCACGCCACCTTGGTGCAAATGCGGCTCGCTCGCTCATATGACCCAATCCGCTGTCAAGAGCCACAATGGCCCCGCCGACCGCTTGCAATCGGTCGGCGGGGCCTGCCGTTGAACCCGTCCCGGTCCGCCCCCGGCA
>DBFDDV010000111.1:0-5185 GCA_048302525.1 Collinsella sp.
CCACTTCGTGTGCGACAGGCTGTAGGCCTTCTGGGCCATACGCCACCACCGCCCTCTCGACTCGGATTCCTTGCGGCCTGAACAATCGCAAGTGTCCGGCGAGGGGGCGGCTTTGTAAAGCCGTTTGGCCCCACCCGCATAGCGGGTGGTTTCTGATGCGGCGCGCTGCGCGCCCCGCACAGGCTAAAGCCTCTAATGAAAGGGCGCTGACCTTTCGGTCGCGCCCTTGAAATTGAACGTCAGATTGTCCAAATGCGGCCCGCGCAGCGTCGGCAGGTCCGACGTTCGCCAGAACGGCGGAACCCCCAATTGCCGCTCTGGCGGGTTTGCAGCGTCAACCGCTTACGCGATTTGGTAAAACCGCGTAACTACAAAGCGTCAGCGCAGCGCTTGCAGATATGAGCGTGGCCGTTGTACTCGCCAACGGTGGTGCGGTAGTTCCAGCAACGGTCGCAGCACTCGCCCTCGGCAGCTTCAATGGCAACGGAGAGTTCCTCGCCCTGGGTCAGCTCAACATCGGAGACGATGTAGAACTCGGCCAGGTCGACGGCCTTATCACCGGTCAGCAGCGCGTACATCTCGGCGGGAACGACCGCCTTGACGCGGACCTGCTGGCTCTTAGTGAAGGTGCCGGCAGAACGGGCATCCTCAAGGGCCTTGGTCACGGCGCTACGGAGCTCGAGCGAAGCCTCGAGCACGCCCTCAAACTCATTGGCCTCGTCGACCGTGATGGGCGACTTGTACCAATCGAGCAGCGCGGCGTACTTCTGGTGATCGACGCAGCCGGCGGGCGCATATGCCATGGCCTCGTCGACGGTATAGGACAGGATCGGCTGCAGGTCGCGCATGAGCATCGAGAAGAGCTCGGCCAGCACGGTCTGGGCACTGCGGCGCTCGAGCGAGCCGGGCTTCTCGCAGTACAGACGGTCCTTCAGGGCGTCGAGGTACACGTTGGAGAGCTCGGTAACCACGAAGTCGTAAAGCGCACGGTAAGCGCGCGGGAACTCGTAGCTGGCGTAAGCGTCGTCGACCTCGGCCTGGACCTGGGTCAGGCGGGCAACCATGAGCTTATCGAGCGGCAGCAGGTCGGCAAAGGCGACGCCGTCGGTCTCGGGCTCAAACTGGCCCTCGAGCTCGGAGAGCAGGAAGCGCAGCGTGTTGCGGAAACGACGGTAGGCATCGGACGTACGAGCGAGGATCTCGTGGTCGATAGACACGTCGGAGCTGGTGTCGACCGAGGCGACCCACAGGCGGATGATGTCGGCGCCCATCTCGTCGCAGACCTTGTTGGGGTCGATGACGTTACCGAGCGACTTGGACATCTTGCGGCCCTGGCCGTCGAGGGTGAAGCCCTGCGAGACGACCGCCTTGTACGGAGCGTGGCCGTTGGCGCCCACCGAGGTGAGCAACGAGCTTTGGAACCAACCGCGGTGCTGGTCGGAACCCTCGAGATACACGTCCGCCGGATACTCCAGCTCGGGACGGTACTCGCAGACGGCCTTCCAGGAGACGCCGGAATCCCACCACACGTCGAGGATGTCCTTATCGGCCTTGAGGTGATGGCCACCGCACTTGGGGCAGACGCACGCCTCGCCCAGGTAGCTCTCGGGAGCGTCGGTGAACCAGGCGTCGGAGCCCTTCTCGTGGAAGAGCTTGATGACGGCGTCGAGCGTAGCGTCGTTCATGACCTTCTCGCCGCAGTCGGCACAGGTGTAGCTGGGGATAGGCACGCCCCAGTTGCGCTGACGGCTGATGCACCAGTCGGGACGCTGCTCAACCATGGCGCCGATGCGGTTGGCGGCGTGAGCCGGATACCACTTGACGTTCTCGCGAACCTCCTTACCAGCCTGCTCGCGCAAACCAGTCTTGTCCATCGAGACAAACCACTGGTCGGTAGCACGGAAGAGCACCGGGTGCTTGCAGCGCCAGCAGTGCGGATAGCTGTGCGTGATCTTCTTCTCGAGGACCAGGGTGCCGCGCTCGCGCAGGAACTCGATGATGTGCGGGTTGGCCTCGTCGGTATCCATGCCGCTGAAGGGGCCGCCGGTGCCAAACTCCTCGCCGGTGTAGAACTTGCCGTCGTCATCGACCGGCATGCAAATGTCGGTGATGCCCTCCTTGAGGCAGGCGAAGTGGTCGTCGACGCCGTGACCGGGCGAGTTGTGGACGATACCGGTACCGTCATCGACACCGACGTAATCGGCCAACAGCGCAACGCCCTCGACACCGTCAAAGATCGGCTGCTTATAGTGAATGTGATGGAAGGTCTCGGCGGAAACCACATAGGGCTTGCCGTCGACCACAACCGGGGTGTACTCCCAGCCAAACTCCTCGCAGCACTTGGGAGCTAGGTCCTCGAGCATGACCTCGGCGCGGCCGTCGTGCTCAACGGCGACGTAGGCGGCACCGGGCTTGAGAGAAACTGCCTGGTCGGAGGGGATGGTCCACGGCGTGGTCGTCCAGATGATAAAGTCAACCGGGCCGTCGAAGTTCTCGAGGCCGGCGGGCTTGGAGGTCATCTCAAAGCGCACGAAGATGGACGGGCTCGTCTCGTCGGAGTACTCAATCTCGGCCTCAGCAAGTGCGGTATGGCAGTGCTTGCACCAGTGGACGGGCTTGTGACCGCGATAGATCATGCCCTTGTCGAACATGGCCTTGAAAACCTCGATGTCGGCGGCGTCATGCTGGTGATAGAGCGTCAGATAGGGGTTGTCCCAATCGCCGAGCACGCCCAGGCGACGGAAGCCGGCCTTCTGCAGCTCGATGTTCTCGACAGCGAACTTATTGCAAAGCTCACGGATCTTAGCCGTGGAGGTCTGGTTGAACTTCTCGGTGCCGAGCTTCTCCTCGACCTTATGCTCGATCGGCTGGCCATGGCAGTCCCAACCGGGAACATAGGGAACCTCATAGCCCTGCATCATCCAGTAACGGTTGATCATGTCCTTGGAGATCTTGTTCATGGCATGGCCGATGTGAATCGGGCCGTTGGCGTACGGAGGACCGTCGTGCAGCACGAACTTCTTGTGACCCTCGTTCTTCTTCAGAACCTGCTCGTAGACCTTGTTGTCCTGCCAGTCCTTGAGTCGCTTGGGCTCGGACTTGGAAAGACCGGCACGCATGGGAAAACCGGTCTTGGGCAGATTCATCGTCTGCTTGTACTCGTTTGCCACGGTACCCCTTTCATGTCATGGGCGCACACGCCCGTTGGGCACCAAAAAAGCGCCCGTCCCTACAAGCTGGGACGAAGCGCCACAAAACGAGCTGTACGCCCGCAAAAGCTCTTCGTTTAACCACCCAGCTTAGATGCCCTCGCCCGCGTATTCGCGCGCTCGCATCCGTTACTCGGCTGGCCTGTATCGACGACCATCTCGGCGATATCTACTAAGACGTGTCTGCGCGGCACGTCCGTTGGGACCGCAGCTCCGGGGTGATTTTCATCGGTCGCATGCACGGGTTCTCAGCGCTTCCCGCTCTCTGTAGCATGCGGACGGCCGACTACTCGTCCCCATCAACGCTTATGCGGTGTATGCTAGCACGTTCCGCGTCGGCAAAAAACCCTCAACACTGGTTTTATACGTTCGAAATTTCTCGCTATTACAAGCCTTCACTAGGAGCAAAATACCTGAAAGCACTTTATCGAACGAAAGAAGGCTGCTATGCGCACAATTGGAATGAGCGACTACACCGTTGGCGATGATTGCTTTACCAAGCTGCCAACTGCACTGGCGGAGTACGGCGCGAAGAAAGTCGCCATCATTGGCGGCAAGCGAGCCCTGGCTGCGGCGCTGCCGGGAATCGAGGCGGCACTTGAAGGTACCGATGTCGAGGTCCTGGAGACGCGCGTCTACGGTACCAACAGTACGCGTGCCAATATCGCCAAGGTCGTAAACTCCCCCGCCTGCCAGGAAGCCGACGTGCTCATTGCTTGCGGCGGCGGCAAGGCGCTCGATACCGTCAAGACGGCGGCCATCGAGCTCAAGAAGATCGTCTTTACCGTGCCGACGATCTGCTCCAACTGCTCCGCCGCGACCGCCATTGCCGTTGTCTACAACGACGACGGCTCGCTCGAGGGCTATTCGTACCCCAACCGCCCCGCGCACATCTTCATCAACCCCAAGATCATCGCCGAGGCGCCAGCAGAGTACTTCTGGGCCGGTGTAGGCGATGCCCTGTCCAAGCAGCCCGAGGTCGAGTACGCCACGATCGCCGGTAATTTGGAGCACACCGCCGGTCTTGGCCTGGCACTCGCCCACACCTGCTCCGAGCCGCTGTTTACCTATGGTGTGCAGGGTCTTGAGGATGTGCGCCAGAATCTGTCGAGCGAGGCCGTCAAGCAGATCGCGCTCGACATCGTTGTCAACACGGGCTATGTCTCGAACCTGACCAACCAGAACGATTATTACTACAACTCGAGCGTGGCGCACGCGTTCTACAACGCCACCTGCAGCATTCCGCGTGAGGGCACCTACCTGCATGGCGAGGTCGTGAGCCTGGGCGTGCTGGTACTGTTTGCCTATACGGGCGATACCGAGAACCTTGAGCGCTACGCCGCCTTTAACAAGCAGATGGGGCTGCCCGTAACGCTTGAGCAGGTTGGCCTTACCGAGGCAGATATCCCGGCCCTGTGCGAATACGCGCACGCCACCAACGAGTGGAAGCAAGGCAACCCGGAGCCCTTCACCGACGAAAAGTTCGCCGCCGCCATCAAGGCCGCCAACGCCTACGGCCATTCTATCCTGGCCTAACCGACCAAAACCGCCACAAAGGGGACAATACCTTTGTGGCGGTTTTTTATTGCCGTAACATGCTCGAGTCGAACTCGCTAGCCGGGATAACGCGGTAGCCGTGGCGCAGGAGCAGGTCAACGAAGACACCGTTACCTGTTGTGAGCGTGCCGCTGAAGGATCCGTCGTAGATATGGCCCACGCCGCACGACGGACTGCGATCCTGCAAAATGCACGCAACGATCTCGGACGGGCCGCCCGCCTGCTCGCACATGTCGAGCGCACGTTGAGCGCCCAGGCGAAACTCGCGATCGACCGAGGTACCCTCGCAGGTACGGACCTCGCCGTTCACAATCTCGGACGGCCTGCGCGGCGTGGGCAGGCCGCCAAAGACCTCAGGGCACACCAAGAGGACCTCAGTCCCTGTACGCTCGCAGGCCTCGACCAACTCGCGACGATAG
>DBFDDV010000112.1:0-3690 GCA_048302525.1 Collinsella sp.
GGTCATCGTCCCGGCGTTCAGCATCAGGGTAGCGCTGCGACGCGGAAATCGCGCGCTGTTGACGCGCCCCCGCAGTGCCCGCTTCCCCCAAGGACAATTATCAGTGCAGGTCACAGAGGTGACAGTTTTTGGTGTGCTCGACAGGTCACGAAAAGTCTACTCACTTAGATTTGCGGTACTGGATATTCTGAGCAGGAACAGTTGAGCTTGGACGGCGCGTATTGCCAGGCGATGTTGGCATTTGTGCCATGCTGGCTTGAGATTTAATAAAACCGCAGGTAAAACGTTCATCAGGTACAGTTTGCCTCGTTTGGTGCGCTAGCCGATGGGCTCGGTGTATTTGGCGCGGTCGGTGCGCTGGATGCGCTTGGAGACGTGGAGCGGGCGGCCGTCGGTGTCGTAGACGTAGTCGGTGATCAGGATCAGCGCCTGCCCGCGCTCGACGTTGAGCAAAAACGCCTCGTTTTGCGAGGCGTAGCACACCTCAAAGGTCTTATGCCCCTGTGCCGGCGCGCGATGGAACTCCTGTCGCAGCGTGGCGTAGAGCGAACCGTTGATATCGCGATCGATGAGTGCCTCGAAGCTTGGCGGCAGATAAGTGGTCTCCAGGCACAGCGGCGCATCGTCCAGATAACGCAGGCGGACAAGTTTGACGAGTTTGCTGCCCACGGCGGCGTCAAAGAACTTAGCTATGCTGCCGGCCGCCTTGGCAAAGCCCGAATCCACGGTGCGCGTGGTGGGCTTCATGCCCTGGCCTTCGACCTGCTTGGTATAGCTCGAAAACACCAGGTTGTTCTCGTGGAGCGCGGGCGTGTCGGCCACAAAGGCGCCACGCCCGCGCTCGGTGCGCACCAGGCCCTCATCAACGAGCACCTTAAGGGCGTGGCGCACGGTGCTGCGCGACAGCCCCGATTCGTCCATAAGCTCCATCTCGGACGGCAGCTTGTCTCCGCGTGCGTAGATGCCGGCGGCGATGCGGTCGCGAAGCGTACCCGCCAAGCGCTCGTATTGGGCCAGTTTCTTTTTAGACGAAGCGTTCATGCAATCAACCTGTATCTAACTTGTATGCGTATCTAATCAAGCATGTATTCAATACAAAAACAAAACCGCTGGTAGCTAGCTATCGAAAACCGCATCAGCAAAATTTCTAGGACAAATATAGCATACAACTAGTCGACATAACCAAAACATGTATATAACTTGTATGCCATCGAGAGCATCAAACGAGAAGAAAGGCTGATGCACGATGACTACTCAGGAACAGGTTAAGGATGTCGTCTCCCAGGTTTTGGCTGACAAGGCAGACAAGGGCGGCATCAAGCGCGTCGTGTGGATTGGCGCTGGCGGATCCAACGGCGGCAACTATCCTGCCCAGTACTTTATGGAGCACGAGGCCACGCAGGTCGTGAGCTCCAGCTACACCAGCAACGAGTTCGTGCACGCAACCCCTGCCTACGTCAACGAGAACACCCTGGCCGTGGTCGTGTCCATGCGCGGCACCAAGGAGACCATCGTCGCCGCCCAGGTCGCCAAGGACCACGGCGCCAGCACCATCGCCATCTATGTCGACGAGTCCGGCCTTACCGAGGTCTGCGACTACAAGATCCAGTACGATAGCCTGGCCGTCGATGAGTCCTGCATGGGCCGCACCAACTCCGCCGTCGTGACCATGATCGCCATGGAGCTTACGCAGCAGACCGAGGGCTATGCCGAGTACGAGACCGCTATGGCCGCGTTCGACTTGGTCGACCCCATCTATCGCAAGGCCGTCGAGTACACCCGTCCGCTCGCTGCCAAGTGGGCCGAGCAGAACGCTGACAAGCCCTGCATCAACGTCATGGCCCAGGGCCCGCTCTTTGGTGCCGCCTACGTCTTTAGCATCTGCAACGTGCAGGAGATGCTGCAGATCGACTCATGCACCATCAACACCTGCGATTTCTTCCATGGCCCCTTCGAGATTCTGGACAAGCGCACCTCGCTGTTCCAGCTCATCAGCGTCGGCCGCAGCCGCTGCAACGACGAGCGCGGCATCCGCTTCGTCAACCAGTACGGTGGCGAGCGCGTCTATCAGCTCGACGCCAAGGAGCTCGGCCTCAACGACATCAAGGACAGCGTGAGCGAGTACTTCAACCACCTGATCTTTGCCCCGATCCTCAACAACGTGTACATGCGCGCGCTCTCTGCCGTCACCCACAAGGACTACATGACGCGCCGCTACATGTGGAAGCTTGATTACTAAGGGATAGAGCAGCCTGGCAACCCATATGAGGTTGGGGCTTAGACGTTGGGGACGTTCTTAAATGGCTAGTCATTTAAGAACGTCCCCAATGAGTACCCAATGAGTATGCTGGGAAGCAGATTTTTCCGTTCGGCGATTTGTGTCTTGAAAAATGTATATAACGACTATAACGTAGTGTGAAACATATTGGAAACAATACCGAGGAGGCTGCGTTGAAGAAAAGCAATCTGGGCTATGTGCTGGTGCTGGTCGCCGCGCTTATGTGGGGCAGCATCGGAATCTTTGTAAACGGCATCTCGGCCATGGGCGTTTCGTCCCAGAGCATGGCTGCCTTTCGCTTGTTGGTCGGAGCGCTTATCTTGGCGCCGGTCCTGATGTTTATGGGCTGCCGTCCGGGTGAGGGGTCTACCGTGGCTCAGGGTCCGCTGGCACTGTTCAAGGCAAGCCCTAAAGAGCTTGTTCCCTGCGCGCTTGTCGGTATCGTCGGTTTGGCCGCCGCCAACACCTGCTATTACGAGTGCATGGGCGAGGTGGGCATGTCCACGGCTTCGGTGCTGCTCTACACCTCGCCGGTGTTTGGCGTCATGCTCGGCCGCGTGCTTTATCGCGAGGACGTGACCCCCAACAAGCTCGTTGCCATTGTCTTTAACATCGTTGGCTGCGTGCTTGCAGTGACCAATGGCGACCTTTCCGGTTTCCATTTTTCGGTTTGGGGCGTCACGTCGGGCGTGATTGCAGGTCTTTGTGGTGCGTCGCTCGCGGTGTTTAGCCGGATAGCAACCAAGACGGTCCACCCGCTGGCTGTCACGTTTTGGGGCTTTGTTTTTGGCGGTGCGGTTATGGCGGCTATCGCGGCTCCGTGGCCGGATGTCGCCGCGGCAATGTCGCCACAGCTGCTGCTGCTGTTCCTTGGCTTTGGACTCATCCCCACAGCCGTGGCTTACATCTTATATATGCAGGGTCTGTCCATGGGGCTCGAGACATCGAAAGTTCCCGTCGTAATGTCATTCGAGACGGTCGTCACCGTACTGCTGGGCATTGGTGTCTACGCCGAGCCCGCCGGCGCGATCAAAGTCCTGGGCATCGTGCTGGTGCTCGCGTCCATCCTGATTATGAACACCGACTTCTCTAAGCTGCGCAACAGTGTGTTTGTCGGTCATGTCATTGAGAGCATGACCTTTAAGCCCAACGCGTGGTGGACGGAGAAATCGCAGGACATGGATCTGTTTAAGGAGCGCACCGGCATTGCGCTGGAACCCACCGTGCAGGAAAGCCCCTGGTACTTCGTGCGATAGAGGATTGCGTGCAGGGTCTGACCTGGGGTTATCCAGCCAGCGCCGGCCTACCCGGCCCTAACGTTTCAAGTACGTTAAACCCGTCAACGGTCGATTTTCACCCGCGAACGGTCTTTATACTAATTAGCAATATAAGCGACGTATAAGACGTTATAA
>DBFDDV010000113.1:0-14486 GCA_048302525.1 Collinsella sp.
GCGCGCCAGGGAGATAGTGGACGAGATAGTCGAGAAGCGCGGTCTCAAGAAGGAGTAACATCGGGACTTGCAGCGACGGACCTCAGGACACTCTTACACCACGTCTGCGCGCGCGACCAAGCATCGAATGTTGTGATGGTTTTTCTGCCACTCGACCGGGTGGAATCGCTTTCTTGCGCACGAAGGTGTGCGGACCTGTGGGCAGGGGAATAAGGTTGGTTATCCGACTCCATTGGAGGGCTCATGGACCTGCCGATCGTCCTGTCCCATAAGACTGCCTGGCTGTACCACAACGTGGCGCGCCCGTCCGAGCCGCTCTCGCGAGCAAGCAGCCTATACGATGAGGACTCGCTTGCTAACGAGGTGGAGTCGACCGCGGGCCTGCCCAAATTGGGACTCGATGCCAAGGGGCTGAGGGCTTCAACGGCAGTTGGGATCGTTACCGACTATCTGGTTTCGCTCGGTATTCCGCGAGAAGAGCTCGATCATATCGACACGCTCGTCAACTTCGATTTTGAGCGCTCGACGCCGGCTGGATTCAGGTGCCACGTGTTTGGGGCGCCGGTACCTCCAGGCCATCTTATCGAGGTGGCAGAGGGCCTTCTAGTGGTTGATGAGTTCATGTGCTTTGTCCAGGCGGGTTCGTGGATGAGCGAGCCCGAGCAGCTGGAATATGGCTACGAAATCTGCGCCCGATACCATTTGAATCATCTGTCGACAGGCGATTATATCGAGATGGGGCAGAGGTATACCGTTGCCGACTTGATTGCCTATTGCAATGAGAACCGATCTCGTCAGGGGGCCATACGTGCAGCCGCCGCGCTCAGGCGCGTGCACGATGGCGCGCGATCGCCCATGGAGACGGCCGCCGCAATCATGGTCGTAGCAAAACGTTCTCAGGGAGGGCTGGGATACGCCAAGATCGAGCTCAACTATCGGGTCGATGTTCCCAACGAGTTCAAATATCTCGCTAAGGCCGGGTATTTCGAGATTGATGTATATGCGCCTGCGAGCGGTACGGGGATTGAATACAACGGCTCGGACCATCTTGATAAACAGCGTAGCGCGTTGGACGCGGAGCGTATGACCGTGCTGAGCGCACTGGGCTTTAGGATGATCGTCCTCACCGGGACTCAGTTTGCCCACCAGCTGCAATTGCACCGGGCGATGAATGCCATCGCGCTCGCTATGGGCCTTAAGTGCGACCGAAGCGAGACATTCCAGAAACGTCAGAACGACCTGCGAGAGTTCGTGATTCGACACTGGGACGGCGGCCTTTCGGGGTGCTTTGGTCCTTCTACGGGCGCTGCGGCAGGCAAACCATCACAACATTCGACGTTTTTTGCCAAAAACGGGAAAAGCATCGAATGTTGTGATGGTCTGTGCTGAGGATGGGCTTGGAAAGTCCGTTTTGCTCGAAGCGACCTGTCCTGTCGTACGGGTGTCGGCATGATTCTCTCGTGGGGTATTATGTTTTCCGAAGAATAAAACGCCGCGTGAGGGGAGGGCTGCGTGAGCGACCGCGTGCAACATGACGGCTTTGGCCGCGATATCAACTACCTGCGCATTGCCGTTACCGACAAGTGCAATTTCCGCTGCATTTACTGCATGCCGGCCGATGGCGTGGCGCCCCGCGCGCACGACGAGCTGCTCAGCGCCGAGGAAATCGCCCGCTTTGTGCGCTTGGTGGCGGGGGAGGGCATTCGCCGCGTGCGCCTGACGGGCGGCGAGCCGCTGGTCAGCCGCCGTATTATTCCGCTTATTCGCGACATCCGCGCGATTCCGCAGATCGAGGACATCTCGCTCACCACCAACGGCGCCCTGCTGCCCAAGCTGGCGCCGCAGCTCAAAGATGCCGGGCTTAACCGCGTCAACATCTCGCTCGACACGCTCGACCCTACGCTCTTTGGAAAGATCACGCGTCTGGGTCGGCTCGAGCAGACCATGGCTGGCATCGACGCGGCGCTGGCTTGGGGCTTTGAGCCCGTTAAGGTCAACTGTGTTGTGGTGCGCCGGCTCAACCAGGATGTGGCGGCCCTCGCGCGACTCACGCTCGACCGCCCCATCCACCTGCGATTTATCGAATACATGCCCATCGGCGACGAGCACACGAGCTCGCATTGCGCTGTGGACCCTCACGCGCCCGCGCTCAATCCCGAGCTGTGGGACGCGAGCGACACCGTGCCGAGTGACGAGCTGCGGGCGCGCATCAATGCCGGGGCAGCCGCGGCGGGGCTGGGCGAGCTCGAGCCGCTCGGCATCAACGACGCTCCTGCCGGCGCGGGCCCTGCGCGCTATTGGCACTTTCCTGGTGCGACGGGAACGGTCGGTTTCATTAGCGCCATGTCCAACCATTTTTGTGCGAATTGCAACCGTCTGCGCCTGACGGCCGATGGCAACGTGCGTCCGTGCCTGTTCAGTGATGCCGAGTATTCGGTGCGCGACGCCCTGCGCCGTGGTGATGATATGCAGGTACTTTCGATTTGGCGCGATGCCGTGGCCCACAAACCGCAGGAACACGCGATAATTGAGGGCACGCAACGATTTATGTCCCAAATCGGAGGATGATCATATGGCCAAGAGCAGGTACGCCGATGCCACCAAGGCCGCTCGCAGGGCCGCGATGTCTGCCCACAAAGGCACGGCTGCGGCGAATGCTGGTAACGCCGACGCGTCCGCACAGCCGACTGCCAGTGCTGCCACCGAGCCCGCCCGCGACGCCCGTCGCGACGAGCTGACGCATGTGGACGCCAAGGGCGAGGTGCGCATGGTCGACGTGTCCGACAAGGCCGAGACCCATCGCATCGCCATCGCCGAGGGCACCATCCTAATGCACCCCGAGACGCAGGCCATGGTGCTGCAGGACCGCGCCAAAAAGGGCGACGTGCTCGCTTGCGCGCGCGTGGCGGGCATCATGGCCATCAAACGCACGAGCGACATCATCCCCATGTGCCATCCGTTGCTCATTACCAAGAGCAAGTGCGACATTGCGCCCATCGCTGCGGCGGGGACGCCGGCCGAGGACGTGCCCGAGGGCTGGGCACCGGCGCGCACGGACGGGCAGGTTGGCTTTCACGTACTGGTTACGGCCGGCGTGACGGGCAAGACGGGTATCGAGATGGAGGCGTTGACCGGCGCGAGTGCCGCGTGCCTAACGATCTACGACATGTGCAAAGCCGTCGATCGCGGCATGGAGATTGTCGACGTGCGCCTGTTGCACAAGGAGGGCGGCCGCTCGGGCGTGTGGGATCGCGCAGAGCGCCAGGCCGCTGCTACTGAGGCCGTGGCCGCTGACGGTGCCGCGCCCGCAAGCGCACCCGTCGCCGTCGCTCCCGCAGCTCCCACTCCGGCCGTCCCCGCGATCGCGTTTATCGGCTACCAGAACTCGGGTAAGACCACGCTCGTCGAGAAGGTTATCGCCGAGCTCACCCGCCGCGGCCTGCGCGTGGGCTCGCTCAAACATCATGGGCATCATGGCTTTGATATCGATGTGCCCGCTAAGGACACCTGGCGCCATCACCAGGCCGGATCCAAGCACGTGGGGCTCATCTGCGCCACGCGCTGGGCGGAGTACGCCGATACGCGCGAGGAGGACGAGATGCCCGCGCGCGAGCTGCTGTCGCGCTACAACGATGTCGACGTGGTGATCATCGAGGGCTACAAGACCGAGGGCTTCGACAACATCGTGGTCGCGCGCTCCGGTGTCGACCGTCTGCGCGGCAAGAGCTCGCTCGACCTGGTCGATGGCCACACGCTGGCCCTTGCCTGCAATGAGGCCTTGGCGCGTCAGGCCTTCGACGCCGGCTTTGCGACCCGAGCCATCAACATCAACGACGCCCGAGCCATCTGCGATCTCATCCAAGACCACCTTCAGGCTTGACGCTGCGCCGGCCCCAAGCACCCCATCTCGCCCCTCAAGCCGTCGCTCGCGTACCAAAGTACGCGTCGCTCCTCTTTCGGGGCGACCTGGGGCACTTGGAACCGGCTCGCTGCGCTGCCATAACATGCCAAAAAGGGACAGGTTTATTTTGGCAGGTTTTATCTGGGCAAACGTCATTTCCACCACAAAGGGGCCAGGCACCTTTGTGGTGGTTTTTGCTTTGGTAGATGTGTGAGGCATGCCTTACAATCTACCAAGTAGTTCATGACGGGCGAAAAACGGAGAGAAGGGGCTTGATGCGCCCTTAATGTTTCATGCAGATAGATTGATTTGACAGACGGTGGCGAATGCCCGCCGTCCGCATTCGTACGAAACAAGGAGTCTCCATGCTCGCCTCTCTTTTCTCAAAGCCTCAATCATCGCTGTCCGTGCAGGCTAAGCGCCTGGTGGCAATGCGCTTCCTCATCTACACCGGTTTTCAAACCAGCTACTTTATCGGCGTCATCGGAACGCTCACCTATGCGGACGATGCCTCGGTCGTCGCAACATCGCTGGCCGTCCTTTTTATGAACGTATTCGTGATCTTGGGATCCTTTGCGGGCGGCGCGGTGCTCGACGCTTGGGGCCCGTGCCGCCATTTCTTGCTGAGCATCATCAGCACGCTGGTAACCGGCGCGGCGATCCTCGTTTTTGGCAGCGCGACTGGTATCGTCCTGCTCGGCGCGGTGCTCCTGGGCTTTGTGATGGGGTTCGCCCAGCCCATCGCCACATCCTATCCGGCCTACCTCACCGACGACCCCGTCGAGCTTAAAGACACCAACTCCGCCATCGCCATGTTTTCAAACGTGAGTATCATTGTTGGCCCCACACTGGGCGGCTTTGTCGCGGCGGCTGCATCGTCACGCGCGGTGTTCGTGCTCATGATGATCTTTACCGTACTGGCGCTCGTCGCCGGTTGGGGCTTTAGGCCGCAGACCAGCCATGTCGCCGGGGATGCGGATGCCGATTCGGCAGAGGAGGGGGAGCGTGCGGGACAAAGCTCCAACCCCGGCACGTCCGCCCGCGCCACCTTCGCGACTAGCATCAAGACAGTCTTCACCAACAGTGTCCTCGCTCTGCTGTTCTGCATTATCTTTCTTTCGAACTTTGGCTATGGCGCCTTTGACCCGCTAGAGTCGTTCTTCTACCGCGATGTCCTACACGTCGGCGTTGAGTGGATGGGCTGGCTCTCGTCGGCCTCGGGCGTGGGCGCGGTGCTGGGTGCCGTGCTCGCGCTCCGCTTGCCGCCGCACCTGGTCAACCTTAAAACACTGCTCGTGGCGCTCATGTCCGTGGGCCTGGGAAGTCTGCTCTATGTGGGGACACCGTACGTGGGCGTGGCCCTCGTCGGCCAGATTGCCTTGGGCATAGCCTGGGGTGTCGTCAACCCGCTTCATAACACCATCGTGC
This sequence comes from Collinsella sp., assembly GCA_048302525.1. Lineage (GTDB taxonomy): Bacteria > Actinomycetota > Coriobacteriia > Coriobacteriales > Coriobacteriaceae > Collinsella. Next base: position 5,330 of record DBFDDV010000113.1, read on the forward strand.
AAACGACGGCTCCGCTCGAGCAGCTCGGTCGCGTCAACTCGGTCATGGGCTTTGGCAATATGTTTGCCGGCGTGGCCCCGCTGGCGATTGCCCCGTGGCTGGCGGCGACATTTGGCGTGCAGCAGACGCTCATCGGAGCAGGCATGGTCGTGACGGCGGTTCCCGCGGCGCTGCTGCTGTTTGGACGCAATCACTTGGATCGTGCCGTAAAGCGGTAAGAAACCATCACAACAATCGATGAAAATCGCGATTTTGCCGAAAAACATCGAATGTTGTGATGAATTGTGCTGGGCTTTGAGCACTGCAAGCCACCACAAAGGGGCCAGGCACCTTTGTGGTGGTTTTTGCTTTGAGGGGCCGCGGCTGCGCCTTGGTATACCATGTACGCCGTTCACGAATACACCCCACACCGCCGCACAACCCAGAAAGGCCCCCATGGACACCACCTTCAGCCACATCAAAGCCGTGTTCTGCGATATCGACGGCACGCTGCTCACGAGCCGGCACACGGTGTCCCCGCGCACCGTGGCAGCGATCCGCGCCCTGCGCGAGCGCGGCGTGCTCTTTGGTCTGTGCACCGGGCGTGACGCCCACGCGACCGAGGCCATGTACGAGCTCTGGGGCATCGAAGGCCTGGTAGACGTGATGGTGGGCTGCGGTGGTGCCGAGGTCATCGACCGTGCACACGGCATCAACGAGCTGAGCTATCCGCTGCCGGGCGAGACCATCGCGCGCATCTGCAAGCACATGGCGGACCTTCCGGCAACACCCGTCTGTCCCCGAGACGGCGTGTTCTACGTGCCCGAGAGCAACGCGTGTGTCGAGCACCTGTCGCGCGTCGACGGCGTGCCCTACCAGGTGGTCGATTTTGCCGAGTTTTTGCGCGAGCCGCAGCCCAAGGTGATGTTTACCATGGCGCCCGAGGTGATGCCGCGGGTGATTGAGCGGGCGTCGACGTTTGCCGATAACACTGTTAAGGCGGCCGCCCTACAAACCACGCAGCGCCTCTACGAGTTTATGGATCCGCGTGTGTCCAAGACGCGCGGTCTTGTGCGCGTAGCGGAGCTCAACAACATGGAGCTTACGAACATTTGCGTGTTTGGCGATGCCGATAACGACACCTGCATGGTGGCTGACGCCGGCGTGGGCGTGGCCATGGCAAACGGCAGCGACGCCACCCGCGCCGCCGCCGATTTTGTAACCGCCAGCAACGACGAAGACGGCATCGCGATCTTTATCGAGGAGCATCTGCTGTAGCGCCGGGGGAGAGCTACCGCAAAGGGGGCAGGCGCCTTTGCGGTGGCCTCAGGCGATTTGGTCGAATTGATACCTAAAATCTGTGTGAAAATTCAAATATGGTTGTCTGAACATCATGCTTCTAACCACCGATGGGTTTTTAGATATTCTCATCAATTTGGTAGGATATTCATCCCGGTTAATGACCCCCGCTCACGGTCGATTTCCGACCGTTCACAGGATGTTTGCTCTTGAGCAAAATGTTGTGCAAATAAATCTAATGCTATTAAAAAATAATAGGCAACTAAATTACCAGCAGAAACAAATAATAGATAGCGAATAAACGAAGGCAAATCCGAGCAATTGTCAAGAGAATTGAGAACTCACTACAAAACTATCGGTTTTTGTTGCTCAGATGTTTAAACAATCGTTATAATTGCATTACTAAACGAGCGCAATTACAGATTGCGCAGATACGTTTGATAGTGAAAGAGCAAGATCGCGGTCTCTTGGGGAGGAGACATCGATGAAAGCGAATTCGGACAAATCTAAGCAGAGTAATAAAGCGACGCGTCGTGTACTGGCAGGCGTTTTGTGCGGAGCCTCCGTGTTGAGCCTGGTACTGTCGCTCGTCATGCCTCCGATCTCGCAGGCCATTGCCAACGATGTCCAGACAGTTTCTACTGAGGAAACTGTAATGGGGGGGGGTTCCTCAAGTGAGTCTACTGATGTAGAAAACACCAACAACGGGGATACCGAAAACCAGAATAGTGACGACGCCGAGGCCGATGAGACTGGCTCTTCAAATGACGTTGAGCAGAATCAGGCTGAGGATCAGCTCGAGGACGAGCAACGGGGTGAAGACGGTGAGACGTCGGATGACAATGCTGTAAAGGCGGCCGCGGAAGGCGGGCAGACTGAAACGGCATCCGACAAGATAGATAGCGCGGAAAAGCTGAAATCTGGACTGGAGGCGGCAAGCGGCGCAGCCAACTTCGAACTTGTGAGCGATATTAATATCAGCACGAATATTCTGCTCGACGAAGACGGTAGCAATATCACGCTGGATCTAAACGGCCATAAGATTAAGTATTCGAATAAAGATCAGCCTCTGTTCAACATCACTAAAGGTGCAACGTTAACCGTCAAGGATAATGAGCAGACTGCAATGGATATTCCGACTGGCGACAAATTCGTTTGCCAGAATAATTCGCTCAGCAAAAATGGTAACCCTGCTTCCATGATCTACGACACTTCCAATATCCCTACCAATCTCACCTATTATGTAACTGGATCGTCTGTTAAGGCGGGCGACACCAGTACTACCGAGACTCTGTATAAACATGAAACGAGTATCGGCGGTGCCATCGTGGCATGTGCTGACAAAGACAACCTGAATCATGACTACCTGAAACTCATTAATCTCTATGCAACCAACGACAAGGGTGGTACGTTCAATCTCAAGAGTGGCGTGATTACGCAACAGAAAAATATCAGTGTTAACAGTTTGGTTTATGCCGAGAAAGGTTCTACCGTCAATATGAGCGGTGGCTACGTTTGCGGTGCAACCTCTAATAGCCAAGGCGCAGGCATCGAACTTGGCGTCAAGGACGGCAAAGGTGCCACTTTCAACCTCACCGGTGGCGTGATTGCAGGTAACCGCGCTCCCAATGGCGGCGGTGTATACGCTAACGGCGCCGATGTGTACCCTAAAGACCCTGAAACCAACATGACCAAAATCAACATGACCGGTGGCATAATCTCCGGTAATAGCACACTCAACGCGGGACTCGGTGGCGGCATTATGGCCAAGGGCGGCATCGTGACCGTTTCTGGTGGCTATATCACGAATAATAGAATGGTTCAGTTCTGCGGCCACGATGGCTGGGGTGACCATGGCGGCGCTGGGCTTGCTGCCAATAACGGCGCCCATGTCACCATTTCCGGTGGCCAGATTACTGGCAATTATTCTGAAGAAGCTGGTGGTGGCGTTTACGTTACCGATCTTGGTCGAGACGGTTCTCGCAAGGATATGGCATGGCTCAACATTACGGGAGGAATTATTGCCTCTAACGTGAGCTTCCGATCTGAGGGCGCTGGTATCCGCGTTGGCCAGATGGTCGATGCGATGATTAACGGCACTGAAGGCAATAAAGTCTATATCACTAACAATTACTGCATGTCTCGCTTTGACTGGGGCGGCGGCGGCATCTTTGTCCAGGGAAACTCGAATGCGGGTAAGGAATATACTGCTGGTAGATTATCTGTATACAACTCGTACATTAGCAGCAATACCGCCGGTGGCTATGGTGGTGGCGTTGCAGTCTGCCCGACGGGCAAGACGCTGGTGACGAACACTGACGGCACTGCAATCTTTGGCAATATATCTGCTGGCAATGAGCAAAATGCTGATGGCGATGAGCAGAATGCCAACGGTTACGATCCGGCAACTAACAGTGGTAATGAAGGCAAGCCCCATCTTTCAAGTGGCGGTAGCGAAAAGAATCAAGATCAAGATGCATACAACTCGGAGAAGTTCCGCGAGAACGGCCATGCCGATTTCTTCCTTGCGGCAAAGGATGGCCATAAGGAACCGCTTGCGGCAATAATCGGCAAGATGCTCGGCGGCGGAGACGCCAAGTATTCGGGAAGCAAAGAGCTCAATGAAGCTATAAAAATTCCTGCCGATGGCGGCGTGCAGATTTATCGGAGTATCGGATTGACTTCGGATGTTCATGTTGGCGACGCTGAAGCAAATAATGCACAGGCGGCTGCTACAACCTTCATCACGGGCAACTATTCCTGGGACCATGGCGGCGGCATCATGTCGAACGGCGACCTGTACCTAGGCGTGCCTGCGGATACGTACGTCTACCCAAGCCTTAAGCTAAAGGCGTCAAAGGCGCTGAAAAATAAGCAAACCGAAAAAGAAGAAATGCTCACAAAAGATCAGTTTTCTTTCGCGGTTTATCGCAAGGATTCGGATACTGCGACGGCGCCTTCTTGGAAAAATGACTCTTTCAGCGATGGTGACTGCACCTTAGTCGGGTCTGCCAAGAATGACGCTGAAGGTAACATTACGTTTGACCTTGGTGAACAGTTCGTAGATAAGACTGTTGTGGCTAACAAGATTACATACTACTTGGTCGAACAGACCGGTGGAGACTCTGACATTGAGTACGACCACACTGTGTACGAGATCGAGGTGCAGCTCACGGACAACGAAACTTTGCTCATGAATGTGCCGAAGAAGGATGATTCAAGTCAGAACGTTCCGCTTTACGTCCATAACTATACGATTACAAGCGTGAGTGCGACCGGGCGCTCCGGAGATACAACAAAAGCGCTGGGCACTATGGAAAGAGACAGCGAAGGCTATTATTCGATTATCGACTCCAACGCGGGAAAGACCTTCACCAACAAGTACACTCCGTACACCTCCAGCGGCTCCTGGACTCCCAAGGCGACTAAGGTCGTTAAGGGTGGCGAGATGAAGGAGTTTACGCTCGAGTTTGCGGATAATCTGGCCTTCGAGAAAGCCAAGACGGTAAAGACTCAGATCGATGGTGACAAGACTCAGACGCTACCGTTTGAAGCAGTCAACTATGAGTTGAAACAGCTCGAGGGTGGGGGCACCACCGGCCGTGGCGCTTCCAAGACCTTCACGTACTATGTGCGCGAGAAGGATGAGAGTTCGCTTTTCTCGCACTACAAGTTCGACAAGTCGGTCTACAAGCTTACGGTTGTTGCAACGGACAATACCAAAGGAACCATCAACTGTAAGGTGACCTACAGGAAGGGAACCGTTGGCTCCGATGGCAACTGGAAAGCAGACGTCGGTGCCGAAGAACAGAACCTCACCGACGACTCCAACCCCACCTTCACCAACACCTACTCCACCTCTTTGCCCCTTTCTGGTATGTCGGGCGTCACTCTGACGTACCTTGCCGGCGCGGCGGTGCTTTGCGCTGCTGCGGCCTGGATGCACATTCGTCGCAAGGCGAATGCGAAGGGGGGTGAGCGTCGTGAATAAGAATGTTAGCTCCTTCCCGATCTTGTTTGCGCTGCTCGCCCTCTTGATCGGCACCTGCGCGGTTGTGTTCCCCGCTTCCGCGCAGGCCGCGCCGACCTCGACCGGTTCCATCACGGTGAGCGGCACCGTGGCGAGCAGCTACGACGCCTACCAGATCTTTAGCGCCAATGTCGTTGACGGCGACGGCGACGCCAAGATCGCCACCGACCTCGCTTGGACAAGCGACGCCGCGCGCGACGTCGTCCTGCCTGTGCTGCACAGCGCCGGCATGTCAAATTCCCAGACCACCGCGCAGGGAGCTGCCGAGTGGCTCAACACCGATTCCCACCTTACGAGCGCGCTGAGCGCACAGCTCGCTCGTTCCCTCCAGAGCTCTGACGCCGTGTCCGTGGCCCTTAACGCGGGCACGACGGCCGAGCTGTCCTGCGGCTACTGGCTTATCGTCGCCGACGACGACGCCATTTCCCAGGGCGAGGCCGGCACCGCGCCGATCATGGCCCTGGTGGGCGGCGGCGCCGTCACCGTCAAGCCCAAGGCGGCGACCCCCAAGGTCGCCAAGCACGTGCTGGAGGACGGCACCGCCGCCTGGCAGAAGGCCGCCGACGCCACGGTCGCCGACGACCTGTACTGGCGCCTCTCGGCCACGGTCCCGGCGGGGCTCACGGCCTACGACACCTACGCGGTGCGGTTCGTCGACACCATGAGCGCGGGGCTCGACCCCTCCAAGGTGGCCGCGAGCATGCGCGTGTACGTGGCGGCGGGCGCGGACGGCGGCTTCGACGCCGTTTCGGCCGGCAAGGACGGCCTCGCCGGCACCGAGCCCGCGAAGGGCTGGACCGACATCACGGCCCAGTGCGCCACCAAGGTAGCGGCGGACGGCAAGACCTTCACCGTGCGCACCGGCGACCTCATCGCCGCGCTCGGCGGGGCCGACGCCTTCGCCGCGGGCGCCCGCGTGGTCGCCGTGTACGACGCTCCGCTCAACAGCGCATGCAACCACGGCATCGCCAAGGGCAACCCCAACGAGGTCTACCTGCGCTACCCGCGCTCTCCCTTTGCCGACCAGTCCGGCGACGCCGGCTTCACCCGCACGCCGAGCGATGACGCGACGGCCTACACCTGGGATCTCGCGCTCACCAAGCGCGGCAGCGACGGCGACAAGCCGCTGCCCGGGGCGGTCCTGAGCATCACCGATGACCGCGGTCGCACGCTCGCGGCCGATGGCACGTGGGATGCGGAGGGCAAGGCCACCGTCACCACGGGCGAGGACGGCCGCGTGACCGTCTCGGGCGTGGACTCGGGCAAGCTGGAGGTCCGCGAGCTCAAGGCGCCCAAGGGCTACGCCGCCTTTGAGGGCGCGCGCTCCGTGACGGTCAAGGCCGAGGGCCTGGACGTCGACCAGGTGGCCGCCGCCAAGCCCAAGCTCACTATCACGGCCGAGTCGCCCCTGCGCGCCGACAGCGCGGACGGGTCGACGGGCAGCCTGGAGGCGTCGCTCATCAACACGCCCACCGGCACACCCCCTAGCATTACCACCGGAGGCTTTATGCCCTCGACTGGCGATATGGCAATGTACGCCGCGGCCGCCGCAGCGGTCGCCGGAGCCGCGCTCATCGTGGTCGCGCTCCTGGTCAAGCGGGGAGGTGGCAGCCATAAAGAGTAGCTGGCAGCCCCACAGAGAGCGGGGCGAGACGTAGCGAAGCAGATGCTAAGACACAGACAGATGATGACCGATCGAATGAGAATCAAACGGAAAACGGAGGAAAAGAAGATGAGCATGAACAAGAACATCGCACGCCTGGCAGTAACCGCCGGCCTCACGGCGGCGTTGAGCTTCGGCGGCGTCATGGCCCCGGTGACCATGGCGTTTGCTGAGGGCACGCCGACGGTGGCCACGGAGAAGGGTAAGGTGGCTATCACCGACGAAACATACACCGGCACGACATTCAAGGGCATTCAGATCTTCACCGCGAAGGTCACGCAGGATCAGAAGAGCGATGGGAGCTGGGATGGCTCGGCCGCTAAGACTCTTTCCGATATTCAGTGGGCTCCGGGTAATGTGAAAACCCTCGTTACGACTGCGCTCAAAGACGTTACTGGAGCACCTGACGTAGATGCTGACGCCCAGACGTGGGCGGAGTTCATCAGCACGACTCAGGGCTCTAATTTTGGAAAGACTACGGCGGTTGATACTGGCACAACTCTTGACTTGATTGCCAAGGCCTTGGAAGGGGACAAGACCCTCACGTGGACAAAGCCAAGCGATTCCACCAAAGGCAGCTTTAAGGATCTTGATAATGGCTACTGGCTTTTCGTGACCGATACGCCCAGTACGACCAGCGGTGCTAATGGCAATACTGATGCGTATACCTCGCCGATTTTCACCATCGTCGGTGGCTCTGACGTTAACGTGGCCCCCAAGAAGGACGTCCCCAAAGTGACCAAGGCCGTAAAGGATGACAAGAACGGCAAGTTTGTTACGGACGATAGCAAGGATGTTTTTACCGCAGCCAACAAGGCTGCCGACTCCGCTGCTGAACAGCCTGTTGAATATCAGCTTGCCGGCACTGTGGCTAGCAACATTAACATGTATGCCAAGTACAGCTACACTTTCACTGACGAGCTCCCCTCCACGATGGTTCCAGAGCTTCAGGGTGGTAACCCAGTCGTTGAGGTCAAGATTGACGATTCAGCCGTGGATCCCGCTTGCTACAGTGCGACCTATGTCCCGGGGGAAAGCACGAATACGCTCACTGTTTCCTTCGAGAACCTCAAAGAAGCAAAGGATAAGGCCGGCAATCTCATCAACGTTGACGGTGATTCGACAGTCTATGTGAACTATAAGGCAAAACTGGTTGCTGGCAAGATTAACGCGGATATGCTCGGCAGGGCCCAGGTGAACAATGTCAAGTTGACCTATTCCAACAACCCGCACACCAATGGCACCGGTACCACGGTTGACCATCCGGCCTACGACTACACCTATGGTATCGATGTCACCAAGGTTGGTAACGACGAGGACGAGACTGGCAACCCCAAGACCCTCGAAGGCGTTCAGTTCACGCTGCAGGAGAAAGACTCCAGCGAATTTATCAAGGCCGACGGTACCACGACGTCAAATAAGGATGATGCAATTCTGACGACCGGCAGCAACGGCAAGATTAACGTTGTCGGTCTCGACGAGGGCACCTACGTCCTCACTGAGGTTAAGCCTGCGCCCGGCTACAACAACTCCGCGGCAAACGGCGTGACCTTTACTATCAGCCGCACGCTCAATCAGGACGGTGCGGATGTGACGCCCGACACTACGAGCGCCATTGTAGCAGGTCAAGATGTTGTCCAGCAGAACTCCGCGAAAGCTGAAGTCGGCAAGCTCAGCTTCACCATCGTCGACAAGAAGGGCTCCAACCTCCCGCTGACCGGTCTCAACGGCGTGACCTTCACTTGGATCGCTGGTGGCGCGGTGCTGTGCATTGGCGTTGCGCACCTCATCCGCAGCCGTAAGCAGGCTGAGGAGTCCGAGCAGGAGTAACGCTCGCTCACCCATCCCTCTGGCAGGTGGGATGTGATGGCCATGAGACTTGCGGACACTTTTCTCGTCCATCGACGTTCTTGCTTTGCCATTCTCTTTTCGGGGCAGACTCCGCACTGGAGTCTGCCCCGTTCTTTTTGGACATAGCAGCCAGGGCGCCGTTGCTCGTAGGATCGGGCGTATGGTTAGCGAACAGATGTTTGCAATTATTGCGTTTACCAGCTGTTGATGCATACGCTCGCAGTAAAATGGCTTTGCGACGCATCCCGTGCGCGGGCGGCCGACGACTCGATCGGAGGTCCCCAAATGCTGAAATTCCTTAACGCGCTCGCCGCCCTCGCGGCGGTGGGCTCGTT
>DBFDDV010000114.1:0-16732 GCA_048302525.1 Collinsella sp.
CCCATCACAATATGCTAAGTAATTGTTAGGTACCTAATAGCCTACATTTTCCCATTGGTTGCTAACCCAACCTTGATTAATCTTTGGATTCTTCGTTACCTGAGCAGTACGCATGGCAACATCTTCTGTCATAACATCCATTTTCTTCTTGGATGTATCGACAATATCTTGCGCACTACGAAGCAAACGACCCCGAAGTTCATCGTCTGTCGCGATCTTATAGCCAGCAAAGGCACCAGCCGCGACAGTCGTCGCCAATGCAATCGCAGCTAAAATTCTATTCCTCATCTTGGCCTCCTTGATCAAACTGAATCATTTCGCCAAGAATACGAGAGAGCTCTTCCTCGTCTTTAAACTCAATCTCAATCTTATTCTTTCCACGCGAGCTCTTCACACGCACGTTGGTATTAAATACCTGACGAAGCACACGGGCAGCCTTTTTGAATGACTGAGGCGTTGCAGGCCTTGGCGTCTTAGGTGTCTCTCCGGCAGAAAACAACGGAGCAAGATTTTCTGTCGCTCTTACGGAAAGGCCCTCTGTAACAACTTTCTCTGCAAGTCGAATACGCGCGTCCTCATAGGGAACTGCAAGAATCGCACGTGCATGACCAGCAGTAAGTTTGCCCTCAAAAATCATCTGCTGAACTACTTCGGGGAGATCGAGAAGACGCAGCGAGTTTGTAATTGCAGAGCGTGACTTGCTTACTGCCTTCGACAACGCCTCTTGGGTCATACCGCTGGCATCGATAAGCTGGCGATAGCCCTTAGCCTCTTCGACGGGATTCAGATCTGAACGCTGAAGGTTTTCGATAAGAGCAAGAGCGAGCATCTCTTCATCATTAACGTCTTTAATGATGACTGGCAATTCTTCAAGACCAGCAAGCTTTGACGCCTGGTAACGACGCTCGCCAGCGATGATCTCATAGCCGTTTCCATGCTTGCGAACCAAAAGCGGCTGCAAAACGCCATGTTCTTGGATTGACTCGCTCAACTCGCGAAGTTCAGTTTCGTTAAAGTGAATTCGCGGCTGGTTAGGGTTGGGAACGATATCCTCAATAGGTAGTTTAGTTTCAGATGCAGCATTTGAAGCCGATGCAGCAGAACCGCTGGTCTCATACTCGGCCTCTGAGACCAAAGCATTGAGTCCACGTCCCAATCCGCCACGTTTCTTTACGCTAGGCACGCTTGATCACCTCTTTTGCAAGGTTCATATATGCTTTTGCACCCTTATTTTGAGGTGCATAGGTAATTACCGGTTCTCCAAAAGACGGAGCTTCGGAGATTTTAACCGTACGGGGGATTAGCGTCTTAAACGCCTTATCACCAAAGTACGATTGAACCTCCTCAACAACCTGATTCGATAGTGAAGTACGCGAGTCATACATGGTCATAAGCACACCATAGGTGTCTAAGCCCTTGTTCAGACGTGATTTGACCATCTTCATTGACTCAAGCAGCTTCGTAACGCCCTCGAGTGCGTAATATTCGCACTGGATCGGAATCAAAACGCTGTCTGCTGCGGTCAAAGCGTTGATAGTAAGCAGGCCGAGCGAAGGAGGACAGTCAATGAAAATAAAGTCAAACTCGTCCTGAATCGGCTCAAGCAAATCTTTGAGGCGGGTTTCACGAGCAATTGCGCTTACGAGCTCAATTTCCGCGCCTGCAAGTTGAATTGTAGCCGGAATAACGAATACCTTTTTACAATTTGTATCAAGAACAAGCGATTCTGCCGGTACATCATTCAACAATGCATCATAGATGCAGTGATCAAGGTCTTCTTTTTCAATTCCGAATCCACTGGTGCTGTTTCCCTGCGGATCAAAATCGACAATCAGTGTCTTACGACCCTGCTCACCCAGTGCTGCTGCAAGGTTTACAGCCGTCGTTGACTTACCGACGCCGCCTTTTTGATTGATGATTGCAATGATACGCTTGTCTTTTGCGCTCTTAGAACGCTTAACGTCGCGAAATCCCACGGTCCCTCCTGGTGTGTATTAAAGCTGTCAAACGGAGGATGTTTCACGTGAAACATTCCGAATCGATATCAACCGCCATGTTTCACGTGAAACACTGCAAGTTGTTAGTATCCATTATGTTTCACGTGAAACATCTAGGCAAGCGGATTCTTCTTTGCCACGCCATTTGCACGAGGCAATGAGACGGATGCTGGATGACTCTTCTTAAGAACAATGAACTCCCTGTGACCCAAGCCTTCAGGCAAATCAATTGCGTCATTCAGAAGCAAAGTGAAGCCACAAATCTTAGCTGCTGACATGCCGGAAGCAAGCTCCTCATCCGAAGGATTGCCCTTGGTTATAACAAATAGCCCTCCATCCTTCAGATACGGAGCCGCATACTCAACAAGAATCGGTAGAGGGGCCAGTGCGCGGGCGGTTACAACAGAGAACTGCTTCTTATGGCTTCGAGCATATTCTTCAAGACGATCATGAACCGCATGAGCATGTTTCAATCCAAGAGCATGGACAAAAGAATTAACCGCATCAACCTTCTTGCCAACAGAGTCAATATAAGTAGCTTTACGATGCGTGGTTATGGTTAAAGGAATACCAGGGAAGCCCGCACCTGTTCCCATATCGAGCAAAGCTCCCTCAGGAGCCTTGTTGATATAGGGGAGCAAAACAAGTGAGTCGAGAATATGAAGTACTGCAGCATCTTCTACGTTAAGAATACGGGTGAGATTGGTTGTCTTATTTGTTTCTAGAACCAAATCCAAATGCTGAATACATTTCCTCAGCTCAACATCAGTTACGCTCAAGGAATACTCTTTGCAATAGGAAGTTAGACGACTCAACATCTCGTCAGCCTGCTGATCAGTAAGTACTAACAACGAAAGCTCCTTTCTGACAAAAATCAGTGTATCGAGAACTTTTGACAAAAAAAGGGACGTGGAAACCACGTCCCCTTAGCATAAGCTCGAGAAGATTATCGAGCAACAATCACCACATGGCGATCAGGGTCAGAACCCTCAGAATGAGTATCAACGGCATCATTGCCACGAAGTGCAATGTGAACCAGTCGACGCTCGTAGGCATTCATGGGCGGAAGCGAAACACTCTTATGAGTGCGGATGGCACGCTCGGCAGCAGACTGAGCCATGGAAGCAACCTTGTCCTGACGGCGACTCTTGTATCCCTCTACGTCCACTACAACCGGATACCTAAAGCCAAGTTTGCGGCTCACCAGCAAAGAGAACATAACCTGAAGGGCATCAAGGGTGCGACCATGACGGCCAATGAGAACAGCAAGGTCGGGAGCCGTTACATCCAAAATCAGCTCACCCTCGTCGCCCTCATACTCATCGATAGGAGAGTTGGCGGCATCGAAGTGCGAAAGGATGGAACGCAGGATGGAAATCGCAACATCGGCAATGGTGTCGAGCTCCTCATCGGTCAGCTCTTCACCAGCCTTGTAGCGCTGTGCAATCTCGGGATAATCGCCCGCGACCTGCGGGGCAACCTCCTCAAGCATATCCTCGATGATCTCTTTAGACATAACGTACTCCAAAAGTTAGGTACCTAAATAAGATTGATATCCCGTTACTTCTTCTTGTGCGGGCGCGGCTTCTTCTCTCGACGAGTGACCTCAACCTGCAGCGGAGCGTTCTTAAGACGCTCCTCCTCATCGGCCTTCGCCTTGTCGATGACCTTCTGCGTCACAAAAATCTGCTGGATAACCTGCCAAGCAGACGAGACGTCGTAGTACAGCAGAACACCAACGGGAAGGCTCCAGCCCATCCAAAGCATCATGACCGTCATGACAACGGCCATCATACGCATGCTCTGAGCCTGCTGGCCGGTCTGGTTGCGCGACATATAGAGCTGCGGAATCAGGGTCAGGACGGCGAACAGGATCAGGCAAACCAGCGCAGGCAGTGCAACCATAAAGCCATCGGCAAAGGAAGCGCTCGGCGTGGTGGTCAGGTCGGGCAGGATGTTGAAGAACGAGAACGTGCCGTCGTTAAAGTACTGCGGCAGGTTGCGCAGCAATGTAAACAGGGCGAACAGGATAGGCATCTGAATCAGCAGCGGCAGACAGCCAGCCATGGGGTTGAACTTGTTCTCGCTGTAGAACTTCTGCATCTCCTCGGCCTGACGCTGGGGATCGTCGGCATAGCGCTCCTGGATCTCGAGCATCTTGGGCTGCAGCACCTGCATGCGAGCCGTCGACTTGGTCGACTTGAGCATGAGCGGCGTCAGCAGCAGACGGATGATGACCACCAGGATGATGATGGACAGGCCCCAGTCGACCGCAAAGGTCTGGATGAGCTTGAGCAGCTCGAAAAGGATGTTAACGATCCAATCCCACATGTAAGTTTTCCTCCGATAGCGAGTGCCCGCTAGGGCACAGGGTCATAACCGCCGACGTGCAGGGGATTGCAGCGAGCGATGCGCCTCACGGCAAGCCAGCAGCCTCTCAAAACACCGTGCTTCTCAATCGCCTGGACGGCGTATTGCGAGCACGTTGGGTAATAAATGCAGGCGTCAGGCAATAAGGGCGAAATAACCTGTTGATATATGCGAATAGGAGCGATGGCAACACGTCGCAAAACGTGATTGCTCATCGCTCCTCCCCGGCAACGCCGGCGCGCTTCATAAGCGAACGCAACGCCTTGTCCATCTCCTGCGGCGAGGAAACCCTCGTCTTGGGAGTTGCAAACAAGATGATGTCATAACCCGCAACGGGAAATCCGCAGCTGCGGGCGGCCTCGCGCATCACACGCTTAGACCGGTTGCGCACGACGGCACAACCGAGTCGCTTAGCACCAACGAAGGCGACCCTTCCGGAGTCGCCTTCGCCAACCGATTCACATATGGTCATTCGAATCAGAGGGTGATTGAAACGACGCCCCTGACTGAACACATGCTCGAAATCTTGCCGAGACTTAATAGTCTTCATGCGAGATGTGTGTATCGCTGCTAGACAGTGAGACGCTTGCGGCCCTTGGCGCGACGACGGGCGAGCACGGCACGACCACCCTTAGTGGCCATACGGGCACGGAAGCCATGGGTCTTGGCACGCTTACGCTTATTAGGCTGATACGTACGCTTCATCTTAAGTTCCTCCTGCTGCATTTCGAGTGTCCGCGGGGACGCGGACGCAGATATAGACACGTGAGCTTGAAGATTGTAGGGAAATCAATGTTCAAATGTCAAGAAATCAAAGGTAAAAGGTTGCGCAGTTCACACGGTTCCCCCATAAGCACAACCGAAATTTGCGCCTCATGGCAACCTTTCACGATATTTCATCGAGTTTTCAACAGGTCATGTTGGCAATGTTGAGAACTTTTCGCCCGTTTTCCAAAGTTTTCAACAAGTTTTGAAAAGTTGTCGAAAGATGAGAAACGTTGCACGGTGAGCTACTATTTGTTCGAAACCTTTTGAAAGATTGCGAGCGGCATGTCTGACGACTTTTACACCATGGTCGATTCCGGAGACCCGGCACCCGACAACGAGCACATCACCGGCGTGCGCGAAGAGCGTGCGGAAGGCGAGCAGACGACCACGCAGGCGCCAAAAGCCATGTACGCCGCGCGCATCGCCGTCTATGACGACATGCTGTCGACACCGCGGGTGATCGTCATTGATCCGCAAGATGTCCGCACGTATTTGGAAGAGACGACCAACACCGTCTACCAGTGCATGAAAGAACAAGGTGGCCATATCTCGCTCATGGTCATCCGCGAGATTGTCGAAAACTTTATCCACGCACACTTTGCCGAGCCCATCATCTCGATTCTGGACGGCGGAGACACCATCCGCTTTGCTGACCAAGGACCCGGCATCGACGACAAGGAACGTGCTTTCGACTTTGGCGTTACCAGCGCAAACAGCAAGATGAAGCGCTATATCCGTGGAACCGGAGCAGGGTTTCCCATGGTGCAGGAGTATTTGGAAAACGCCGGCGGTGCCGTATCCATCGAGGACAACATGGGCAACGGCACCGTGGTTACGGTAAGCCTGAACCCTAAACGCGTGCAGGAAATCGAGCGTGCCGGCGGACGCGGTGCTGCCGTGCGGCCCGAGACGGAGCAGCCCACATATCCCCTGCCGGGAGCTTTTGCGCAGCAGCCCATGGCAACGCAGCAGATGCAGCCCCCCGTGAGACAGATGCAGCAGCCCGGAATGCTTCCTACACAAGAACCCCAAGCGGCATCGATGTCGATGCCGCCAAACATGCCAGAGGCCATGCCGCTGGCGGATCAGGATGCAGCAGCAATGCAGCAGGCGACAGGGGCACCGGGTGGCCAACAAATGGGCTATCAGCCGTACCAACAGGGATATCCATATCAGCAGATGCCGCCACTGGGGTACGGCCAACCGTTCCCGCAGCAGTACCAGCAGGGATATCAGCAGCCGTACCAGCAGATGCCGCAGCAGCAGTACAACCCTTGGACCCAGCAGATGCCTCCACAGCCTTACCAACAGTGGCCTCAAAGTTTTCAACAGCAAATGCCGCCGATGCAGAGTTCTCAACAACCAGCAGCTCAAATGATGTATCCTAATGCAGCAAATCAGTATGCGCAGCCACAACCGGACGTGTTCGTAAGCGATCGCGGCAACGCCGCGCTGGGCTATCTGGCGCAAAATCAAGCGTGCGGTGCAACCGATCTGGCGAGGGCGTTTGGAAACTCGGCCCCCACCTGGTCACGCACGCTCAATGACTTGGCGCAGGCCGGCTTGGTCATCAAGCATGGCCAGAAATACCATCTGACCGAACTCGGCGCCGCTCGCGTGCGAGCTCAGAGCTAAAGAACGGGAGAGACAGTGGACGAGGAAGCAAGCATCATCCTGGGGGATGCCATCGCCTTTTGCCAGCGCGACGGCCAAGATGCACGCCTCATCAACATGCTGGGGCAATCGCGCGCCATAAGCCTGACCGAAGATACGCTCACGATCGAGGCCCCCTCGCGCTTTGCCATCGCGCAGCTCAAAAAGCATCAGCCAACTATTGAGGCCTATCTGGAAGAAATCGCCTTTGCACCGATTGCGCTCGACATCGTGGCACCGCAAGGCGCCGCGGCGGAATCCGCTGCCGCGACGGCGCCCGCCACGGCTCCCACCGCTTCCCCGGCGGTGCCGGCCTCCGCAGACGGGGTGCCGACAATCGAGCACCAGCACAGCGATGTTTCCCGTGAAACCATGGCACCGTTGCCGATCGCGGCGGCGACGTCAACGAACGCACCCGTCACACACATGCCCATCGCTCACGACGCGGCGGCGGGCGCGGATTCGGGCATTGCAATCAAGAACACGCTCTCGGCCGATGATTTTCGTCGCATGATGAACCAGATGAAGGGCGGAGCGCCGGCTAAATCCACGCAAGCTGCGGCGCCCGCTTCACCCATGCCAGCACCGACCGTGCCGGCCGAGCAGAATACGGATGGAGCCCCACTCGCCGCGAACTCAAAATTTACCTTTGAGAACTTTGTCTACGGCCCCGAGAACAGCCATGCCTATCGCTCGGCACTCAAGTTTGCCGCCCTCGCTGACGAGCGCGGCACGTGCACATCACTGTTCATCTACGGCAAATCGGGCCTGGGCAAGACGCACCTGCTGCTTGCCATCAAAAACGAGCTCGCCGAGAAGTCGCCCGAAATCAAGGTCAAGTATGCCAACTCCCAGGCATATCTGGACGACCTGATGACCGAGTTCGACCGTCAAAAGAAGAGCAACGCTCCCATCATGCAGGCGTACCACGGCGTGGACGTGCTCATCATCGATGACATCCAAAACATCATCGGCAAGCGCGCGAGTGTGGACTACTTTTTCCAGCTCATGGACGAGTTCATCCGCAACAACAAGAAGGTCGTCATCGCGGCAGACCGCGCCCCCAAGGACCTGAGCATGGACGAGCGTCTGACCAGCCGCTTCAACGCCGGAATGCTCTGCCTGGTCGCAGAGCCCAGCTACGAGATGAAATACAAGATCTTGCAGCGCTATTACGAGAACACCATCGTCGCCGCTCCCGAGGCGGGCGACGACTCACTGCTGGCGGCCTATGGGGGCGACGACGGACACCTGACCGACGAGCACTTTAAACACATGGCCGAGGTCTCGGGCACCAACATCCGCGAACTCGAGAGCTTTTGCGAGCGCTGCGCCGGCGAGGCGGGCGACCGTGAGCGCGAGGGCGGGGAGCTCACCTTTGACGATATCGACGCCATCGCCAGCCAGTACTTCGACACATCGGCCAAAAAGATCAACGTCCAGACGGTTCAGTCCGTCATCGAAGAGCAGTACGGCGTGACGCACGAGGAGCTCATCGGCCCGCGTCGCAACGCCAATATCGCCAAAGCACGCCATATCGCTATCTACCTGGCCATCGAGATGTGCGAGATGACGACCACGGCGGTGGGCGCCGAATTTGGCAACCGCAACCACTCGACCGTCAGCACGAGCTACAAAAAGGTCCAGAAGATGATCCAGGAAGACCGCACCGTCACCGAAGACCTCAAGTCGCTGCGCGATAAAATTACACTGCGCTCGTAGGGAAATAGAGACACCTGTTGAAAACTTGTCGAAACCACGGGCATAAGGTGTCTAAAACCCAACCCGCGGTGATGAAAAGTTTTGCGCAGGTTTTGAACGTGGAAAACCACCCCCGTTGCACACAGGTTGCTGTCGATTCTCTTTCTGGGTCTGACCTGCGTCTTTGGGAGTAATCAACAGTTTCGTCAGTGCTATTACTATTATTAAGATATTTATATCTATAGAAAGGTATTAAAAGATGAAGTTCACCGTCAGCCAGAGCTCGCTTACACAAGCCATCGGCGTCGTAATGAAGGGTGTCGCTTCGGCATCCACCCTTCCCATCCTGTCGGGCGTGCTCGTTAAGGCGCAAGACGGCATCTTGGAATTCCAGACCTCTAACTACACCATCTCGATCCGTCATCGCATCGCGGCGCATGTCGAAGAAGAGGGCGAGATGGTTATCCCCTGTAAGATGCTCTCCAATATCACCAAGACCCTCCCCGATGCCCCGGTCACCTTTGAGCTGTCCGAGCGTCAGGTGCTGATTGGTTGCGAGAAGAGCTCGTTCCGCCTGAACACGCTCGATGCCAATGACTTCCCCGAGTTTCCGGCCTATGCCATCGAGAGCGCCGTGGAACTGCCGACCGATATCTTGTCCGAAATGGTCGGCCGCGTATGGCGCGTCACCTCGACCGACAAGGCCCGCCCCATCCTGGGCGGTGTGCACATGAAAGTCGAGAACAACACCGTGCGCCTGGTGGCGACCGATTCCTTCCGCTTGGCCGTGTGCGATACGCAGGTCGAGACCTCGACCCTCGAGGGCTCCTTTGAACTCAACGTTCCGGCCGACGCCTTTAACGACGCACTGAACATCATGGCCAGCCAGGCGACCATCATGATCGGGGCTACCGACACCCAGGTCGTCTTTGAGGCCGGCAATACCACCTACGTGTCGCGCCGCATCGAGGGTGTGTACCCCAACTACAAGCAGCTCATCCCCGATTCGTGCGTGACGAGCGTCAAGATCGACGTCGCCGCCTTTAACGCCGCCCTCAAGCGCGTGGCCGTTATCGCGAGCGCCAACCCCGCCGTCAAGTTCGAGATCGATGTCGAGAACGGGCAGATGGGCCTGTCCTCCATTTCCAATGACCAGGACCTTGCGCAGGAGACGATCGATGTCGAGGCCGAGGGCGAGTCGGGTACCATCGCCTTCAACTACCACTACATCTTCGGCTGCCTCAATGCCCTGTCCAAGGAGAAGGAGATCACGCTGGAGCTCAAGAGCTACTCGCAGGCGGGCATCTTCAAGTCCTACGACAAGATCAACTACCTGTACCTGGTCATGCCGGTCCGCATCTAGCGCTGCGCCATGACCATGTTCGCCCGTGATCTTTCCGTTGCGCATTACCGCAGCTTCGATAGCTATCGCCTTGCCTTGGACGAGGGCGTGACGATACTTGCGGGACCCAACGCGGCGGGAAAGACCAATCTCATAGAGGCGCTGCAGCTGCTGACGAGCGGCGCCTCGTTTAGGCATCCGACCGCAGCCGAGCTCGTCCATGACGGCGTGGGCTCGTGCAAGGTCGAGCTGAGGCTCGAGGGCGACGGCCGCGTGCTTGATATGGGATTGAGCGCGGAGGACGGTAAACGCTCGTTTAGCCGCAACGGCAAGAGATGCTCTGCCGCCGGTGTGCGCGGGGTTCTGCCGAGCGTGCTGTTTTGCCCCGACCATCTGGACATGGTTAAGCGAGGCGCCAGTGTGCGCCGCGCCGCCCTCGACGACTTTGGCATGCAACTGAGCGCACGCTATGCCGATCTTGCGAGCACCTATGGTCGCTGCGTGACCCAGCGTAACGCCTTGCTCAAGGAGGCCTGGTGCTGCCGCGAGATGCTCGGCGCGTGGAACGATTCGATTGCCCGCGCGGGCGCGGCTCTGCTCGTGCACCGGTTGGCCCTGCTCGACCGGCTGGCGGGCCATGTGCGTACTGCCTACGGGCAAGTGGCGTCCGGTGAAGCCGCCAACGTGTCCTATGCGTCCACGCTGGGGGATTTGCCCCAGGTCGATGATCGCGAAGAGCTGAAGGGCTGGGCGTACGAGCGCATGCTGGCTGCCCTTGATGAGCACGCCGACGAGGAAATTCGCCGCGGCGTGACGTTGGTGGGACCGCATCGCGACGAGATTGAGTTTGCTGTGGCGGGTCGCTCCGCCCGTTCATTTGCCAGCCAAGGTCAGCAGCGGACGTTGGTTTTGGCCTGGAAGGTGGCGGAGGTGGCCGTGGCTCGCGATGTCCTGGGCACCGCCCCACTGCTGCTCTTGGACGACGTGATGAGCGAACTCGACGGCGAACGCCGCGGTGCTTTCCTGCGGCTGATCGGCGATGATATCCAGACGGTCATAACCACGACCAACCTGGGGTACTTTACCGATGACCTGCTTGATCGAGCCAAGGTGGTGAGCATGGGTGAGACGTGCTAATTACGAGCGCGAGAGCGAAACGGTCGCCTTCAGTGGCTTGTTGAACGCAGAGCGCCAGCGCATCCTGGCGGCTGCGACCCCTGAGCGCCGTGCGCAGATGGAGGCCGCCGAGGAGTCGCGCGCGGTCTATCGCGCGTGGAACGCGGTGTGCTCGGGCACGCGCGAGGGGCGGCATGTGACGGGCCTGCGCTACCTGCCCGAGTCCAATGAGCTGCTGGTATATCTCGACTCGCCCTCGTGGACGCAGGAAATGACGTTGTTGCGCGAGATCATCCGCGCGCGCATGGAGCGCGCCGGTGCGCATGTGGACGGCCTGGTGTTCAAAACCACCGCGCCCGGTCACACGCCGCCCGCCGCCAAGGAGCGCCTGCGTCCGGCGACGACCGAGCGCCCGCCGGCTCCGCACGCCGACCTAAGTGAGGCCGAGCGCACCGAGATTGAGCGCCAAGTGGCGCCCATCGAAGACCAAAAACTTCGCGAGGCCCTCGAGAATGCCATGAGAGCCAGTGCCGAGTGGGCCAAGGGCGTGCAAAGCAAAAAAGAGCCTTAAATCGCATCTGGTGGCCTTGTAGAGCCAAATACCCTCGTTCCCGAGGGTATTTTTTTACGATAAACTAGTAAGGCTGTACACATTTTCTTGACTGAAGGAGGACGTGTGGCAAACGAAAACGATTACGATGGCGGCGAGATTAAGATTCTCGAAGGTCTCGAGGCCGTTCGTAAGCGCCCGGGCATGTATATCGGCTCGACGAGCGCCAGCGGTCTGCATCACCTGGTGTGGGAGATCGTTGACAACTCCGTCGACGAGGCCATGGCCGGTTTCTGCACCGAGATCCAGGTGACGGTCCACGCCGACAACTCCATCACGGTCGTCGACAACGGGCGCGGCATCCCCGTCGACGAGCACCCTGTTAAAAAGATCCCGACGCTCGAGGTCGTCATGACGATCTTGCACGCCGGCGGTAAGTTCGATAACTCGGCCTATAAGGTCTCGGGCGGCCTGCACGGCGTTGGCATCTCCGTCGTCAACGCACTGTCCAAGCGCGTGGTCGTTCAGGTTCGTCGCGACGGCAACACCTACGAGATGGAGTTCTCGCGCGGCAAGACCGTCAAGAAGATGGAGGTCGTGGGCACCTCGGATTCGACGGGCACCACCGTCACCTTCTGGCCCGACGACGAGATCTTCGAGACCTGCATCTACGATTTCGATACGCTGCACAACCGTCTGCAGGAGACGGCGTTCCTCAATAAGAACCTCAAAATCGTGCTGACCGACGAGCGCGAGGCGACTCCCCACGTGGAGGAGTTTTGCTACGAGGGCGGCATCATCGACTTCGTCAAGTTCCTCAACGAGGGCAAGGACGTCCCCGAGGCCTTTAAGGAGCCCATCTACATCGAGGGCAAATCGGACCCGGACGCGCCTGTGACCAAGATGGGCGAGGTCGAGGTTTCTCTGCAGTGGAATAGCGGTTACGGCGAGAACGTCATGTCGTTTGCCAACGACATCTACACCCCCGAGGGTGGCATGCACCTTGAGGGCTTCCGCACCGCGCTCACCCGCGTGATCAACGATTACGCGCGCAAGCAGAACCTGCTCAAGGAAAAAGACGCCAACCTGACCGGCGACGATGTGCGCGAGGGCCTTTCGGCCGTTATCTCGGTCAAGCTGCCCGATCCGCAGTTTGAGGGCCAGACCAAGGCCAAGCTCGGCAGCTCCTATATGCGCGCGCTCACACTCAAGATTGTGACCGACGGCCTTGCCGATTACCTCGAGGAGCATCCCAAGCCCGCTCGCGAGATCGTCAAGAAGGCGCAACAGGCCTGCAAGGCGCGCAATGCCGCCCGCAAGGCGCGCGAGGCGACCCGCCGCAAGAGCCTGCTCGAGACGGCGTCCCTGCCCGGTAAGCTCGCCGACTGCTCGGTGCGCGATGCCGAGCTGACCGAGCTCTTCATCGTAGAGGGCGACTCGGCAGGCGGTTCGGCCAAGGACGGCCGTCGCCGAGACATCCAGGCGATTCTGCCCCTGCGCGGCAAGATTTTGAACGTCGAGCGCGTTGGTGACCATCGCGCGTTCTCGAGTGACACCATCCAGTCGCTGATTACCGCGATCGGCTGCGGCGTCACGACGAGTGCCGGCGACGGCGGCGATTTCGATATCACCAAGGCGCGCTACCACAAGATCATCATCATGACCGATGCAGACGTCGACGGCGCGCATATCCGCATCCTGCTGCTGACGTTCTTCTACAAGTACATGCGTCCGCTGATCGATGCCGGCTACGTCTATGTTGCCTGCCCGCCCATCTTTGGCATTAAGGTGCGCAACAAGATCCACTACGTGTATCCCAACGGCCGCCAGCCCGAAGACGAGATCCTGCGCGATACCATCCAGAGTCTGGGCCTGAACCCCGATGATAACGACGAGGACGGCAAGGCCAAGGACGGCAAGATCACCAAAAAGCGCAAGGGCTATACCGTCCAGCGCTACAAGGGCCTGGGCGAGATGGACCCCAAACAGCTTGCCTCGACGACGATGGACCCAAAGACCCGCATTCTGCAGCGTGTGTCGATCGAGGACGCCGTGGTGGCGGACCGCGCCGTGCGCGAGCTGATGGGTTCCGAGGTCGGCTATCGCCGCGAGTACATCGAGAAGCATGCACATGATGCACGATTCTTAGATGCCTAACCTGTTCGGCTTTCCCAGCCACCGCACCTTCGCCCTCAATCGTCGGTCGCGTACCCAAGTACGTTTCCCTCCTCTTTCGGGCGAATCTGCGGCACCTGGAAAAGCCGTCTCCGTGGTAGGGAACTAATTAGACCACGCAAACCATGAGGAGGTAACGTGGCAGACGATATCAACAATAACGAGGGTATGGACGAGGCCGGCGATGCCGGTATGCCCGACGATCTGAAGCGCCTGCTTGCCCGTGCTGAGCAGGGCGAGGACGGCGACCCGGACGCCTATAACCCCGATGCCGATGATGATGAGGAAGAAGACGACGCCGAGCTCGAGGAGAGCTTTGGCGAAGTCGACCGTGGCGCCTCGGCCGGCGAGGATATCAACGGCGGCCAGCTCCAGATTTCGGAGTTTGGCCGCGAGATGAAGCAGTCGTTCATCGAGTATTCGATGTCGGTCATCACGGCGCGCGCCCTGCCGGACGTGCGCGACGGCTTAAAGCCGGTGCACCGCCGCATCCTGTACGCGATGAACGAGAGCGGCATCTACCCCAACCGCCCGCACAAGAAGTCAGCTTGGACGGTCGGCGAAGTTATCGGTAAGTACCACCCGCATGGCGATTCCGCGGTCTACGAGGCCATGGTCCGCCTGGCGCAGTGGTTCTCCATGCGCACGCCGCTCATCGACGGTCACGGTAACTTCGGTAACATCGACGGCGACGGCGCGGCGGCCATGCGTTACACCGAGAGCCGCTTGGCAAAGCCCGCCATGGAACTGCTGCGTGACTTGCAGAAGGATACCGTCGACTGGCAGCCCAACTACGACGAATCGCTCGCCGAGCCCGTGGCGCTGCCTGCGCGCTTCCCCAACCTGCTGGTCAACGGCAGCCAGGGCATCGCCGTCGGCATGGCCACCAACATCGCTCCGCATAACCTCACCGAGGCGATCGAGGCCACCTGCTACCTGATCGACAACCCCGACGCCACCGTCGACGAGCTCATGCAGATCATGCCCGGTCCGGACTTCCCCACCGGCGCCATCATCATGGGCAGCGCCGGCATTAAGCAGAGCTACGAGACCGGCCGCGGCTCCATTACCGTGCGTGCCAAGGCACACGTGGAGTCCACCAAGACCGGCCGCAGCCGCCTGGTCTTTACCGAGATTCCCTACATGGTCAACAAGGGCACCCTGCAGGAGAAGATCGCCCAGCTCGTCAATGACAAGCGCATCGAGGGCATCTCGGATATGCGCGATGAGTCCAACCAGAAGGGCATCCGTCTGGTCATCGAGCTCAAGAAGGGCGTCATTCCGCAGGTCGTGCTCAACAATCTGTATAAGTACACCTCGCTGCAGACGACCTTTGGCGCCAACAACCTGGCACTCGTCAACGGCGTTCCCAAATGCCTGAGCCTGCGCGAGATGCTGCAGCACTACATCGACCACCAGGTCGACGTCGTCACCCGCCGCACCCGCTTCGACCTTAAGAAGGCCCAGGCCCGCGCGCATATCCTCGAGGGCTACCTGATGGCCCTTGACCATATCGACGAGGTCATCAGCATCATCCGCTCCTCGCAGACCGACTCCGAGGCCAGCAGCCGACTGATCGAACGCTTTGGCTTTACGCCCGAGCAGACCACGGCCATCCTCGAGATGAAGCTGCGCCGCCTGACCGGCCTGGAGCGCGACAAGATCCAAGAAGAGTTGGACGGCCTGCGCCGCGCCATCGCCTACTACGAGGACCTGCTGGCGCACGAGGAGAAGATTCTGGGCGTCATCAAGGAAGAGATGCGCGAGATCTCCAAGAAGTTTGGCGACAAGCGCCGCACCGAGATCAGCCAGGTTGAGAAGGACTTGGACGTCGAGGACCTCATTGCCGACGAGGATATGGTCGTGACCATCACCCACACCGGCTACGTTAAGCGTATCCCGGTGGCTGCCTACCGTGCCCAGAAGCGCGGTGGCAAGGGCGTGTCGGGCGTCAACCTCAAAGAGGATGACGTTATCGATGAGATGTTCATCGCGTCCACGCACGAGTACGTGCTGTTCTTCTCGAGCAAGGGCAAGGTCTATCGTCTGAAGGTGCACGAGCTGCCGGTGGGTACGCGCCAGGCGCGCGGTACCGCGATCGTCAACCTGCTGCCCTTCGAGGAGGGCGAGAAGATCGCGAGCGTCATCAGCTGCCGCGAGTTCCCGGCCGACGAGTACCTGATGTTTGCCACAAAGAGCGGCATGGTCAAGAAGACCGTGATGAGCGCATATGACCGCAGCCGTCGCGACGGCCTGATCGCTATCAACCTGCGTGACGACGACGCGCTGCTGAATGTGCGCCGCGTGCGCGGGGGCGACAAGATTATCCTGGCCACCACCGCAGGCAAGGCGATCATGTTCTCCGAGGAGCAGGTGCGCGCCACCGGCCGCGATACCAGCGGCGTTCGCGGTATCGGTATGAAGGACGGCGTGAGCGTTCTGGGCATGGAAGTCACTAACGGCAACGGCGATCTGTTCGTCATCACCGAGCGCGGCTACGGCAAGCGCACGCCGGTCGCGGACTACCCGGAGCAGAATCGCGGCGGCCAGGGCGTCTACACCATTCAAATGACCGAGCGCAAGGGCAACCTCGCGGCAATGAAGACGGTGGGCCCGCAGCACGAGCTGTTCATCGTGACGGAGGGCGCGACGGTCATTCGCGTCAAGACCGACGAGATCAGCCAGACCGGCCGCGTCACCCAGGGCGTCAAGATGATGACCGTCGACGACAACGACCGCGTATGCGCCGTAGCCCGCATGACGGCAGCCAAAGAGAAGCCCGAAGGCGAAGCAACAGAAGACGGTTCTGCCCCCGAAGAAGCCCCAGTCGATCTAGGCGATGGCAACGACATGCCAGAAGATCTCCTAGACGAGTAAGAGGCTCTAGCTGGTAAAAATCATCAGACCCCATATATCGGCGGTCGGCGCACTGCGCGCCGACCGCTTTTTTGAAAACCTTTGAACCCCGCGTCGGCCCCGGCTGCCCGGCGGCATGCGAAGTCGATCGCGAGTTCCGCACGAGCCGGAGAGCACTTAATGTGCTCTCCGTGCGAGCAGGAC
>DBFDDV010000115.1:0-2091 GCA_048302525.1 Collinsella sp.
CTTGAGCTCAATGCCCACCAGCAAAAAGAAAATCGCCATGAGGAAGTCGTTGACGAAAAGCTCAACGGTGAGACCGGCCGTAAGGTTGCCCAGGCCCACATACAGCGGGGTCTCCAAAAAGTGATGGATGGCCTCGTAGGCATCGGTATTGGCGCAAATGACGGCGGCGATGGCGGCGAAGACCATGACGGCGGCAGAAATCGTGCCGTTCTCGGTGATGCGCTCCCAGATGTCGTGGCGTTCAAAGCGCTTGCGCTCGCGAACGTTGAACAGCTGCTCAGTTGCTGCCATGGGCGGCTCCTTTCACGGGAAGGCTCCCGTCTTAAAAAAGCACGGCCCGCCCAAGTGGCGGCGCCGCGCTCTAACGTATTACGCTTGCATCTAGCCTACCCTGCACGACAAGCACGCAGGCATGGCCGAAAAGCGGAACCACAGGTTGAACATTATTTGTTCAACGGCGCGGGCACGCCCGTCCAAGAGACGACGCGGCGACGTGCACAAAAAACGACCGGAGCGCGGGGCGTCCGCGATCCGGTCGTGGCGTTTGGTCAACTAAACCTAGCAGGCGGCCATGATGGGGGCAGCGACCTGCTTCTTACGGGAGAGGACGCCCGGCATCCAGACGCCGTCGTGCTCGTCGGCAATGCCCAGGCCCTTCTGAGCGGCCTCGGTCTCGCCCTCGAGCAGGACCTGCGAGCCCTCCTCCATGATGTCGGTGATGCACAGGACGATGCCGTCGGCACCCTTCTCGGCGGCGTAGGCGCGCATGGCCTCGCGAATCTCGTCGATCATGCCGAGTGCGCGGGTCTTGTCGACAGTCTCGTACTGGCCGATGAGCAGCTTCTTGCCGGCAGGCTCGAACATCTTGATGTCGTTGCCGACCATCTCGGCCGCGGTGAAGGAGCCAGACGGACGGGTGAGGAAGACCTCCATGCCAAACTTGACCGGGTCGACGCCCACCTGCTCGCCGAGCTTGGCGGCGACGGCGCGGTCGACATCGGTGGTGGTGGGGCTCTTGAGCATGAGCGTGTCAGTCATCATGGCCGAGAGCAGCAGCTTGGCCTGGACGTCGGAAAGCTCAACGCCGAGCACGCCGGCGAGCTTGGTGACGATGGTGCAGCTGGAGCCCCAGGGCAGGCAGATGTAGTGCAGCGGGCCGGCGGTCTCGAAGTCGCCGATGCGGTGATGATCGACAACGCCAAAGACCGTGGCGTCCTTAAGGCCGGCGACGGACTGGGCGGACTCGTTGTGGTCGGTGAGGACGACGAGCTGGCCGGCCTCGACGGACTCGATCACGCGGGGCTCGGCAATGCCGGCGTCGGCGAGCAGCTTGGCGGACTCGGCCGGAAGCTGGCCCAGAGCGCAAGCCTCGTAGGTGTTGCCAGCATACTCAACCTGGTTGAGCAACTGGGACAGGACGACGGCGCTCATGATGGCGTCGTTATCGGGGTTCTGGTGACCAAAGACAAGAACGTTTGCCATGGGTATCCTCCACTTGATATGTGTACTTAGACGTAGCTATGGTAGCACGCCGATGCCGAGCCTTCGCAGACGGAAGGGCCACGGCATATTTTGGGGCAGGCATGGGGGCCAAGGCTGTCCCTCTTGCACCATGTTGGTGCAAAGTAACCTGACCCCCTTGCACCAGCTATTTACCGGCGGCGCGCAGGGCTACGTAGGCGGCACCGATGATGCCGGCGTCGTTTCCGAGCGAAGCGACCTTAATGGGCGTCTCGCGCGAGGCGGAAAGCGCGTAGCGCTGGAAGTACTCGCGAGCCTTGTCGAGGTAAACATCGGCCGAGGCGGAGGCGCCGCCGCCGATAAGGAACATCTCGGGATCGACCACGTTGGCGATAAGCGCCAGTGCGCGACCGAGATAGTCGGCCATGGTATCGGCCGCGGCCAGCGCAAGCTTGTCGCCCTCGCGGCAGGCCTGGAACACGTCCTTGGAATCGGAGGGACCGGTGAGCTCGATGGGCTCGACGCCCGCCTTCTTGCACTCGGCAAGGTAGTTGCTCACCACGCCGGTGGCGCTGGAATACTGCTCCAGGTGGCCATGGCCGCCGCAGCCGCAGGTGCGCTCCTCAGCCG
>DBFDDV010000116.1:0-8251 GCA_048302525.1 Collinsella sp.
CGATGGCAGGGAATCTGACCAGGGCGCGGATTGCTGTGCAGCGCATAGCCCACATAGCGTGCGCTTCGCGGACGACCGGCGAGCAGCGCCACCTGGCCGTACGTGGCGACCATCCCCTCGGGAATCTGCTCGACCACCTCGTACACCCGCTCAAAAAAGCCCTCAGACGCCATTGCTCACTCCCTTCCACCCGGAAAAGCATAAACCACCACAAAGGTGTCTGTCCCCTTTGTGGTGGTTTATGGCAGGTAGGTTAGTTGGCGGGCTGGAAGAAGGCTACTGCTACGGCGCCGGGGCCTACGTGGGTGCCGATGGTGGCACCGATGGTGTGAACGGGCAGTTCGCCCTCGGTGTGGCCAGCCCACAGCGCCGCGCTGTCCTCGACATACTTCTTGAGCACCGCATCCGAAAGGCCCGTATAGCCCAGTGCCAGCGGCATGGAAAAGTCGATGCCGCCTGCCTTTTCGACCTTTTGGTTCAGCAGGTTGCGGCCGTTCTTGGAACCGCGCGCCTTGCCCAACTGCACGATGAGGCCGTCCTCAGCGGCCACAACCGGCTTCACGTTGAGCAGCGTACCCACGGCGCCCGCCGCAGCAGACAGGCGACCGCCGCGCACCAGGTATTCCAGCGTCTCGAGCAGGCCGATAACCACCACACGGTCACGGACGGCCTCGACCGCCGCCGCGATCTGAGCCGCACTGTGACCCTCGTCCACCAAGCGCAGCGCGTACTCGACCAGGACGCGCTCGCCCAGGGTGACGTTGTTGCTGTCTACCACGAACACGTCGCCACCTGGCGCCTCGGCAAGTGCCGTACGAGCGCTCTGGTTGGTGCCCGAAAGCTTGGCGCCCACGGTAATGATCACGGCCTCGTCGCCGGCCTCACGTGCTTCGGCAATCGCCTGCGAAAAGGCGTACGGGTTGACCTGACCGGTCTTGGGCAGCTCGTCGCGCTCCACGAGCATCTCGTAAAAGCGCTGGTGATCGATATCGACGCCATCCATATACACGTCGGAGCCAAAGGTGACGGACAGCGGCAAAACACGCAGAGCGGGGTGCTCAGCCGGCGTCATATCGCTGGCGGAATCGGTAATAATGCGAACGGACATAGCGAATCCTTTCTTGCGCAGGTCTCGCGCAGGGAATTTTGACAACAATGTCCCAGCACGGCGTACGCGCTCAAACGGGACGATGCAGTTGTTGGCTGAAAGCTAGCGCCAGCGCGGCTCTAGATCTCGCGCAGGGTGTTGAGAATCGTACGCAGCGACGCGTACATCTGCTCGCGCTGCTCCACGCCCATGGCCTTACCGGTGGTGTCGAGCACTTCGCGAATGATGCGATCGGCCTCGCTCATGCTCTCGCCGCCCAGGGCAGTCAGGCGAACCGGAGCGCGGTACTTGACGGCAGCATCGCCCGAGTCGTCGACCTCGACGTAGCCACCCTCCTCCAGATGTGCCAGTGTGCGCGAAACGGCGGCACGGGTAACGCCGGCCATGCGGGCGAGGTCGGCGCCAGTCAGGCCGTCCTTGCTGCGCTCAAGATAGTACAGGCACATGACGTCGGAGCCCTTGAGGCCCAGCCTTGCACCTTCGGACGTCTTGATGCGCTGAATCTCCTTGTAGAGGCCGCTGATCAGTCCGACAAAGTCCTCAAAACGTGTCTCGTCGTTCCACTGCATGGTGACGACCACCTTTCGCTTACATGATGCTAACGGGTAAACATCTTAGCCGCATGTCCGAACCCCCGTACCCAAATATCCCAATTGTTAACCCATCAACATAAAAACCACCACAAAGGGGACAGGCACCTTTGTGGTGGCTTGGGGCATCAATAGATTCTAGGCGCCGCTATAGCTCCACGCAGGGATTGTCGCGGGTCACAAGCGTCTTAACGACGACCGTCGCTCCCAGATAGCGCTCGAGCAGCTCGGCCAAGCGATCGATCGCGGCCTGGCAGTCCCCCATCCGCTCGGGCTCCACGCATTCAATCGCCAGAAATGCATCCGCCGAATCGTCGGACAGCGCCGTGCGAACGCCATCGCGCCAGTTCCAGCAACGGCACACGGCGCCCGCATCATCGATATAGGCAAGCTCACCGGGCAGCGTCGGATCATCTGCCTCCTCGCCAAGTGGCAAGAACGCGTCGCCGCCGTCGGTCACCGCCAGGCGCAGATTGCCCTCAATAGCATGCAAATCTTCACCGCCAACGGGCAACGCATAAGTCAACGAAATCGTATTGTAGATATCCACCGCCGGCGTGATGTGGCCGACCGGCTTGCCTTTGAGCACGCGCTTGAGCAGGTTCTCAACTGAGCAACGCGCGCCCTTCTTGGTCTTGAACAGGCGATACGCCTCGCGCCATGCCTTAACCGGCGCGTTTTCGCTAATGGTATCGCTTGTCAGGTGGCGCTCCGCATCGATGTTGGCGCGGTCAAGCAGCGCGGCGATCGCATCCACGTCCTCCTGGGGAATCTGAGCCGCAGGCTTCATGCCCTTTACGACCACGACGCCGACCGCCGCCTGCGGAAACAGCTCCCAAAATGAATCCTCGGCAACAAAGCCCTTCATACGCTCTCCCCTCATTGTGCACGCCCGAGCGAGGGCGCCTAAACAAAAAGCGCCCTCACAGCGGCCACCTTCAAAGTCCTACGGTGCCGCCACAAGAGCGCTTACGCTGTCCCCATCCGGAGAAGGGGACGATATGTCAGGCGTATTGTAACCCGAGTCTTCCGCGCGAGCAAAACCACCACAAAGGTGCCTGTCCCCTTTGTGGTGGATATGGACTCGCGGCGACGCTAGTGGCGGAGCCCCAGCAAGCCGCGGCCGCGATGGCGGGTGTCGGCGGACACCTGGGCGTGCGGACCGGCAGCCTTGACGGACTCGGGCAGGTGCGAATACTTCTTCTCGAAGTTCTCCTCGAACATCACCGCCAGGTTGTGCGCTGCCTCGTCGTAGCGCGCGGTGCTCTGCCAGTACTGGCGCGGCACCAGGATGCCGTCGGGCACGCCATGGCACGTGGTGGGAATGTCGACGTTAAAGATATCGTCGTGCACAAACTCGCTGTCCTCGATGGTACCGTCGAGGGCGCGAGCGACCAGTGACCGCGTGTAGGCAAGCTCGATGCGATGGCCCACGCCGTAGCCGCCGCCAATCCAGCCGGTGTTGACCAGGTAGACGCGCGTGCGACCGTCGGCGATGCGCTCGCCGAGCATCTTGGCGTAGACCATAGGATCGAGCGGCATAAACGGCTCACCAAACAGCGAGGAGAACGTGGGCGTGGGCTCGGTGACGCCGACCTCGGTGCCGGGGATCTTGGCGGTGAAGCCCGTCACAAAGTGATACATGGCGGCATCAGCCGTCAGGCGCGAGATGGGCGGCAACACGCCAAAGGCATCGCAGGTCAAAAACAGCACGACGCTCGGAGTGGTGCCCATGCCCTTGGTCCACGCGTTGGGGATATGCTCGACGGGGTAGGCCACGCGCGTGTTGTGCGTGATCGAGACGTCGTCGTAGTTGGGCTTGCGATTCTCATCGAGTACCACGTTTTCACAGATGGCGCCAAAGCGAACGGCGTTGAAAATCTCGGGCTCGTGGAACGCGTCCAGGCCCTCGCACTTGGCGTAGCAGCCGCCCTCGACGTTAAAGATGCCCATGTCGGACCAGCCGTGCTCGTCGTCGCCGATCAGCAGGCGCGTGGGGTTGGCCGAAAGCGTGGTCTTGCCGGTGCCCGACAGGCCAAAGAACACCGCGGTCTCGTGCGTGACGGGGTCCATACTGGCCGAGCAATGCATAGGCAGAACGTCGTCCTCGACGGGCAGCAAGTAATTCATAACGCTGAAGATGGACTTTTTGATCTCGCCGGAGTAGCCGGTGCCCGCGACCAGAATCACGCGCTCCTGGAAGTTGATGACCACGGCGGCGCTGGAGTTGAGGCCCTTGATGGCAGGGTCACACTGGTAACCTGGCGCCGCGAGCACGCAAAAGTCCGGCTCACCGGTGCGCGCGATTTCGCGAGCGAGCGGACGGGCGAGCATCTGCTTAATAAAGAGCGCCTGGCTGGCACGCTCGCAGGCGACAAGCAGGCGACGCGTATGGTTGCGGTCGGCACCGGCCATACCGCGAGTGACGAACACATCGCGCTCGTTGAGATAGTCGACGATGCCGGCTTTGATGACCTCGTAGCTTTCGACGGACAGCGGGCGGTTGACGGCACCCCAGGCAATCTTGTCGTGCACGTCGGGCGTATCAACGATAAAGCGGTCGTTGGGCGAACGTCCGGTACGCTCCCCCGTCTCGATCACGAGTGCACCGTTGGAGGCCATACGGCCCTCTTCGCGGCGAATCGCATGCTCGACGAGCTCGGCTGCCGGCAGGTCAACCAGCAGGCGGGGCTGGTTCTCGGCGGGATCTTCCACCAGCGTGATGCCAAAGTTGGACAGAACTTCTGCGGGGGTAACACCTGGCATGGGGCCTCCTTTAAAAGCGCGACACGTGGACGCGGCGCGCACTTTACTCACGTAAAGCCCGTTGTACCCGATATGCAAAAACGTTTTTGCGGCAACGGCGAAGCGCCCGCCCAACGGTCAAAAATCGCACGCAAGCGGCCCAGTCATTGGGGACGTTCTTAAACGACTAGTCGTTGGGGACACTCTTGCGCGCGATCGCCCGCAAAGGAGTGTCCCCAAGTGCCGGCTACAGCGGCAGGCCTTGGCCGAGCATGGCGATGACGCTCATGAGGACCAGCATGCCGGCGGCGTAGGGCAGCACTGCGCCCAGAAGCTCGGCGTCCTTACCGCGCACGTGAACGGCGGCAAGGCCAATGGCGAGGGTCTGCGGCGAAATCATCTTACCGGCGGCGACACCCAGGGCGTTCAGCGCGACCATCCAGTAGTCACTCACACCCAGCGCCGAAGCGGCCTGGCTCTGAATGGGACCAAACAGCATGCCCGAGGACGTGCCCGAACCGGTCACGAACGCGCCGACGGCACCGATCCACGGGGCCAAAATCGGGTACAGACCACCGGCGACGGCAATGCAGAACGCGCTGATCGACGAGATCATGCCCGCATAGCCCATCACCTTGGCGCAACCCAGCACCGAAAGCATCGTGATCACTGTCGGCATCATCTGCTTCACCGTCGCGGCCAGTACCTCGCCCATCAGACGCGGCGAAGCACCCTGAATGGCACCACCGACAAACGCGGCCAGGAAGATCCAAACACCCGGCGTGTTAATCCACGAAAACGTAAGCGTACCGGGGTTCTCGCCGCAATACACCTGCACGTGGCTTGCAAAGGGCGCAAGCGCGGCATGCACGGCGGGCACCAGGTTGGACGTACCCAGCAGCAGTACAAAAATCAGGATGAAGCACGACCAGGCAGAAAGCGCCGACTTAAGGGTGAGCTGCTCGCCGGCCTCGATATTCATATGGAAGCGCGCGTCCAAGTGACCGGACTTCTCGGCACGCATGGCGAGCACGGCAGTCAGCGCAAGTGACACGATGGAGCCCACGACTACGGCCAGCTCGGGACCCACAAACATGGCAACGACCAGGGCCGTACCAACAAAGGACACACCGGAAAGCAGTGCCACGCCGGCAACGCCGTGCAGACGCTCGCTCGCGCTTGCAACATTGCCCTGGCCATCGGCGACACGGCCCGCAACCAGCACAATAAGCAGCGGCATCGCCACAAAGAAGGGCGCGAGCTGCACCAGCTGAACGGTCGCCAAATGCAGGGAATCCAGGCCCACCAGGTCGGCAACGGACACTGTGGGGATGCCAATGGAGCCGTAGGGCGTGGGCACGCCGTTGGCCAGCAGGCAAATCAGAACGGCAGGCACGGCCTCAAAACCAAGGCCCGCGAGCATGCCGGCGGGAATGGCAACGGCAGTGCCAAAGCCAGCCATGCCCTCCATAAAGCCACCGAAGCACCAGGCCACGAGCAGCGCCAGCAGACGACGATCGCTGCTAATGGAGGTAATCATGCTGCCGATCACGTCCATGGCGCCCGTGCGCACACACAGGTTATACGTGAACACCGCGGCGATAATCACGAGCACGATGGGCCACAGGGCCATCAAAAAGCCCTCGAGCGAGGCCGTGGCTATCTGCGCCGCCGGCAGATGCCACCACGCAAAGGCGAGCACACACGAAAGGGCGAACGAGCCAATGGCGGCCTTCCAAGCCGGCCATTTAAAGCACAGCAGCATCACGACGAGCCAGATGATCGGCACAAGAGCCAGCAAAAACGCAGCGACATCCATAGGTAAAAACTCCTTGGTACCGCGCAAGCGGCATCGGGGGGTCACAAAACTTCAACAGGATACCGCACGTTTACCGACAAATTACAGCCGTTCGCCGAAATTATTGAACAACCTGTTCAAAAACACGAATCGATACCACCGCAGCTATACTAGAGCGCAGTAAGAGAAAGGAACCTCCTTGAGTATCACGCCCCTCGATAGCATCCGCCGCGCCATCGCCCGCCGCAATGGCGTCGCCGACCCCGCCGTATCGGGCGGAGCGCACGGGCAGGGCGGACGCATCGAGAACGGCCTCTTCCCTGCCTCCCACACGGCCGAAGAGCTCGCGCGCATCCAGGAGCTGAGTCAGCGCAACGCCGGCGGCCCCGACAGCAGCCAGGCCACACGCCGTCGCCGCGAGCGCGATCGCCAACCCGGCCCCATCCGCCGCATGGTCAATGCCTGGTGGAACCGTCTGCTCGGCGCCGTCTACGGCGGCGGCTTCTCCATGCAGGAAGCGGAATACGAGGAGCACGCCACCAGTCGCGACTATCTTTGGAACACCCTCGGCACCGCCGTGTGGGGCTTGGCGTTTCCGCTGCTCACCATCGTGTCCACGCAGCTCGCGGGCGCCGAGGAGGCCGGCAAGTTCTCCATCGCCTTTGTCACCGGCACGCTCATCATGATCGCGTGCAACTACGGCGTGCGCAACTTTCAGGTCTCGGACATCGACGAAAAAACCTCCTTCGCCTCCTACCAGCTCAACCGCTGGCTCTGCGGAGCGCTCGCGCTGGCATGCGGCCTCATGTACAGCAGCGCCCGCGGCTACGATGCGCAGATGGCCACGATCGGCCTGGGTGTCTACCTCTATAAGGTGATCGACGGCATCGCCGACGTGTACGAGGGCCGCCTGCAGCAGGCCGACAAGCTCTATTTGGCCGGCATGAGCCAAACGCTGCGTTCCATCGGCGTCATCGCGGTCTTTAGCGTGGCGCTGTTCCTCACGCGCAGCATGCCCATCGCGGCCATGGCCATGGGCGTCACCGCTATCGCCTCGCTCGTGCTGGTCACCGCCCCGCTCGCCCTGCTCGAAACCGAAAAATCACGCCGCATGAGTCTGCGCGAGGCTGGCCACCTGTTTGTCCAGTGCGCCCCGCTCTTTGGTGCGCTGTTCCTGTTCAACCTTATCGAGAGCATGCCCAAGTTTGTGATGGAAGGCACGCTGGCCTACAAATATCAGCTGTACTTTAATGCCCTGTTCTTTCCGGCGCA
Organism: Collinsella sp.; assembly: GCA_048302525.1. Lineage (GTDB taxonomy): Bacteria > Actinomycetota > Coriobacteriia > Coriobacteriales > Coriobacteriaceae > Collinsella. The sequence continues at coordinate 7,514 of DBFDDV010000116.1, forward strand.
GGCCATTTTGTTGAGCATTGGATTTATCTATAAACCACAGCTCCTGCGCTTGTCGAGCATTTGGGCGAATCCGCGCAAGCGTCGCCGCTTTGACCTGATTATTGTTGCCGTTATGGCACTGATCGTGGTCATTACCGGAGCGTGCGCCGCATTTATGGCAGGCCCCGGCATCCCCATCATGAGCTTTATGTACGGCCTTAACTTTGAGCGCTACCGCACGCTGGCACTGCTGATGGTTGTCGCCGGCGGCATCACCGCGGCAATCGACTTTATCTACGCCATCATCACAGTATTGCGCCACGCCGGCGACGTCACCAAGATCTACCTGATCTGCTTCGCCGTAAGCGTGGTGCTGCCGGTGATCCTGATTAAGCTGCTGGGTCTGATGGGCGCTGTGGTGAGCTACCTAGCCATCATGGCCCTGCTCCTGGTGCTACTGATCATCGAGTACGCCCACATCCGCCAACGCATCGAACGCGACCGCAACCCATACGGCGCCTAAATGGTGCAATGGGGGCAGCTAATTTGCGATGGAATCTCCCCGACTGGGGTCTCGTTGCGGACAATATGCATCACGCAAAACTAAGTGAGTAGACTTTTACCGAATCCCCGACCACGTCACCAAAGCGCAAGTCTGTGACCTGCACTGATAATTGTCCTTGGGGGAAGCGGGCACTGCGGGGGCGCGTCAACAGCGCGCGATTTCCGCGTCGCAGCGCTACCCTGATGCTGAACGCC
>DBFDDV010000117.1:0-1593 GCA_048302525.1 Collinsella sp.
GTGCCCTCCGCCGAGCTCTCCCGCGGCCGCGGCGGCCCGCGCTGCATGAGCATGCCCTTCTGGCGCGAGGACCTCTAAGGTCTTCAAGGACCCGTACAGGTCATAATACATACATCTAGCTGTCATTAGATGTCTCCCATTGGGGCGGTGCGGGTTTTCGCACCGCCCCAATCTTGTATGAGGGACGTCAACACGATTGGATGACTGCTTTTGTAAGGAGCTTGGCCATGGACATCAAGACGATTGGCGTTGAGGAATGGCTCAACGTTTGGGAGAAGAGTGCCACGTGGGACATCGCCCAGTCGACGATCTCGTCGCTCACCATGGGCGAGCTGCGCGCGCTCGATGAGCAGGACGGCGCCACGTTCTACGAGCGCCTGGACCGCGAGAAGATGAACTACGGCTGGATCGAGGGCTCGCCGGAGTTTAAGGCCGAGGTTGCCAAGCTGTATCGTCGCGAGGTCAATCCCGACCACATTCTGCAGACCAATGGCTGCACGGGTGCGAACCTCAACGCCATCATGGCCGTGGTCGAGCCCGGCGACCACGTTATCGCCGAGTGGCCTACCTATGCGCCGCTCTATGAGATCCCACGTACGCCCGGCGCCGAGGTCGAGTATTGGGAGCTTCGCGAGGGGCTCGGATGGAAACCCGATATCGAACAGCTCAAGCGCCTCGTTCGTCCCAACACGAAGCTCATCTGCATCAACAACGCATCGAACCCCATCGGTACGGTGCTCGATGCCGATATGCTCGGCCAGATTGCCGAGATCGCCCGCTCGGTGGGCGCCTATGTGCTGTGCGACGAGGTGTACCTGCCGCTTGAGAACACCGAGGCCTTTATGTCGATGGTCGACGTGTACGAGAGGGCCATTGTCACCAACTCGTTGTCGAAGACCTATTCGACGCCTGCGGCCCGCGTGGGCTGGGTCGTGGCCGACGAAGAGGTGTCCAACCGCATCCGTACCTATCGCGATTACACCATGATCTGCGGCGGTGTGTTCAACGACGCCTTGGCGACCTATGTGCTTGAGCACAAGGACAAGATCCTCGAGCGCAATCGCAAGATCGTGTTTGGCAACCGCGATATCGCGCAGGCTTGGATCGATACGCAGCATCGCGTTTCCTGGACGGCCCCACAGGGCGTGTCTACCTCGTTTATCCAGCTGGATATTCCCGAGGACGACGAGGAGTTCTGCAAGCGCCTGCTGTCCGAGAGGGGAGTGCTGCTGGTACCCGGCAGCCGCTTTGAGCTTCCCTGTGGCGCACGCCTGGGCTACTGCGCGAGCGAGGACGTTCTGCGCGAGGGCCTGAGGCTTTTGGGCGAGGCGCTGGCGGAGTTTGATCGCTAGGATTCCGATGATCTTCGAGGGCGTTATCTAAATTGGCCGAAGATAATCGAAAACGGACCCGTTTCCCTAGTGAAGCGGGTCCGTTTTTCTATACCGAGAAGTCAAGTTGTTACAAATGGGGCCGTAAAGCGAGCCGGTATCCGCTGGGCCTTATACTGAGTTTCCGGTGAACGGTATCAAGCGTCTGGTAAACGGTAATTTATTTACCAGAAATGAATAGGACAATCTTTTTTCTGAATAA
>DBFDDV010000118.1:0-36910 GCA_048302525.1 Collinsella sp.
CACATGGTCGAGGACGTTCTGAAAACTGAGCCCGGCCCCCGCCGGACAGGTCACACTACTCGCAGAGCAGCTTAGCGATCTGGACGGCGTTGGTTGCCGCGCCCTTACGGATTTGGTCACCGCAGCACCAGAAGGTGATGCCGCGCGCAGCCTCGGGGTTCGAGATGTCGCGGCGCACACGACCGACCCAGATCAGGTCCTGGTCGGAGGTGTCCATCGGCATGGGGAAGCGGTCGTGCGCATCCTCGGCGCTCATGTCGTCAACCAGCTTCACGCCCGGAGCGGCAGCCAGCGCGGCACGGGCCTCCTCAACCGTAATGTCACGCTTGAACTCGAGCGTAATGCTCTCGGAGTGCGAGCGCAGCACAGGCACGCGCACGCAGGTGCAGTTCACGCGCAGCTCGGGCAGGTGCATGATCTTGCGGCCCTCGTTTTGCAGCTTCATCTCCTCGGAGGTAAAGCCCTCCTCCTTGACGCCGCCAATCTGCGGAATCAGGTTACTCGCCAGCTGGGCGGCAAACGCGCGCGGCTCGGGAATCTCCTCGCCACGGCCCAGGGCGGCCAACTGAGCCTCGAGCTCGGCCATGCCGGGGGCGCCAGCACCCGAAGCCGCCTGGTACGTCGAGACGATCATGCACTTCACGCCAGCGAGCTGATGCAGCGGCCACGTGGGAACCAGGCCGATGATGGTCGCACAGTTGGGGTTGGCGATAAGGCCGTGATGCCACTTGATGTCGTCGGCATTGATCTCGGGCACAACCAGCGGCACCTCGGGATCCATGCGGAAGGCATGGCTGTTGTCGACCACGACGGCGCCGCGCTTGACGGCCTCGGGCAGCAGCTCCTTCGCGATGTCGTCGCCGGCAGCTCCAAGCACAATGTCACAGCCCTCAAAGGCCTCGGGACAAGCCTCTTCGATCACGATCTGCTCGCCACGGAACTCGACGGTCTTGCCCGCAGAACGCGCGCTCGCCAGCAGCTTGAGCTTGCCAACCGGGAACTCCTGCTCGTTGAGGCACTCGAGCATCTGGGTGCCCACGGCTCCCGTCGCGCCCAAAATAGCAACCGTGTACTGTTTCATGCTTCCCCCTTTAAAGGTTGTGGCTTTTGCCCGCACGCCAAGCAGGCCGATTATTGTTGCCAGTGTATACAAGAACGGGGCGGGCACGAAACCCGCCCCGTCGAAACGAAACCGAAACGAAACGCCCCGCCATAGATTTTTGAGGCAAGTCCAAAAATCTACTGGGATAGCAGCTACTTGTGGAGCGCGACCAGAGCGGGATCGACCGGCGCGGGAGCCTCCAGATCGGAGACCTTCACAATGCCGTTCTCGTCGGAGAAGGCGCGGTAAATGGTCTGAATCGCCAGATCAAAGTCCTTCTCCTCCACACCGATGATGATATTGATCTCGTCGCAGCTCTGCGAAATCATACGCACGCTCACGCCAGCCTGGCCAAGCATGCCAAACAGGTGGCCCGAGATGCCGGCACGACCGCGCAGGTTACGGCCGACGGTCGCGATAAGTGCCAGACCCTCGACAACCTCGATCTCGAGCGGCTCGACCTCCTGCTGAATGTCGCCCACGAGCGAGTACAGTGAATCGTGAACGTCCCGCTCCTGCACCACGGCGCCAAAGCGGTCGACACCGGTGGGCATGTGCTCGACGGAAACGTCATAGCGCTCGAACACCGAAAGCGCACGGCGCATAAAGCCGACGCGGGGCTTGGTGCGGTCGCGGGCGACGTTGATGGCGACAAAACCGCGCTTGCCGGTCACGCCGGTAATGATGGGCTCCGCCTCGCCTTCATCAGCCGTCTCGCTAATGATGGTGCCGGGGTCCTGCGGCGCATTGGTGTTCTTGATGACCAGCGGAATGCCTGCCTCGCGCACGGGGAACACGGCTTCCTCGTGCAGGACGCTTGCGCCCATGTACGAAAGCTCGCGCAGCTCCTCGTAGGTAACGCGCGCAATGGGCTGAGCCTCCGGAACAATACGCGGATCCGCAGAATAGAAACCCGAGACGTCGGTCCAGTTCTCGTAAAGGTCGGCGCCCAGGCACTTAGCCAAAATCGAGCCCGAGATATCGCCGCCGCCACGATCGAGCAGCTTGATCTGGCCCTCACGCGTCGCGCCGTAGAAACCGGGCATAACAAAGCCGCCCTGCTGACCGTACTCCTGCACCAGCTCGGAGGTGCGGTTCATGCTGAGCGTACCGTCGTGATGGAACGCAACGACCGTCGCGGCATCCAGGAACGGCAGGCCCAGGTACTCGGCCATCAGGCGAGCGGTGAAGTACTCACCGCGGCTCACGAGCTCCTCGGTGGAGTAACCGCCCGAGCGGGCGCGCTCGGCAAAGGCCGCGAACTCCTCGCGGATGGGATAGGTAAGCTCCAGCTCGTCAGCAATATCAAAATAGCGCTGGCCAATGTCCTCGAGCAACTCCTCGCACGACACGTGATACTTAACGTGCGCGTTAACCAGGTAGAGCAGGTCGGTCACCTTGGTGTCGCCCTTAAAGCGGCGACCGCAGGCAGAAACCACCACAAAACGGCGGGCAGGGTCGGCATCGACGATGGCCTTGATCTTCTTGAAGTGTTCGGCGTCGGCGACCGACGAGCCGCCAAACTTGGCAATCTTAATCATGGGCTGGAGGTTACCTTTCTAAAAGCCTCTGCGAACCTATTTTGCGTGCTCTGATACCATGGTTTCACCGATTGGGACCAAGGCATCCGAGGAGCAGTGTTATATGGGAACTTATCATAGTACACGAGGACGCACTTTATCGTGCTCAAGTAAGGTGGCAATCCGTACCGGCATCGCTCCCGACGGGGGTTTGTTTGTCTCGGACGAGCTCGGCACCCAGCAGGTCGATATCAGCTCGCTTGCAGCTAAATCGTACTTTGAAATCGCTCAAGATGTGTTGGGAATGTTACTGAATGATTACACGGCCGAAGAAATTTCGGCGTGTGTCGACGAGGCATACCGCGGCACGTTCGCGAGTGAAGAGGTTACGCCGCTCGTCAAACTCGACGCTGCGCCGGGTGTTGACGCCCCTCAGACCTATGTGATGGAACTCTTTGGCGGCCCTACAAGCGCCTTCAAGGACGTCGCCCTGCAGATGCTCCCCCGTCTGATGGCCCGCACTTCCGCCAAGGACGGCGGCGCCGAGCGCATCATGATCGTCACCGCCACGTCGGGCGACACGGGCAAGGCTGCGCTCGCCGGTTTTGCCGACGCTCCGGGCACGGGCATCACCGTCTTTTATCCCGAGGGCAAGGTTAGCCGCGTCCAGAACCTGCAGATGTCCACGCAGGAGGGCGACAACGTCGCCGTCTGCGGCATCCGCGGCAACTTTGACGACGCCCAGAGCGCCGTCAAGCGCATCTTTGCCGATAAGGAGCTTGCCGAGCGCCTGGAAGCCGCCGGCACGGTGCTTTCGAGCGCCAACTCTATCAATGTCGGCCGTCTGGTACCGCAGGTCGTCTACTACTTTGCCGCCTATGCGCAGCTGCTGCGCGCCGGCGCTATCGAGGCTGGCGACGCCGTAGAGTTCTGTGTGCCCACCGGCAACTTTGGCGATATCTTGGCCGGCTACTACGCCAAGCGCATGGGCCTGCCCGTCGCCAAGCTCATCGTCGCGAGCGACAAGAACAACGTGCTTGCCGACTTCCTGACCACCGGCGTCTACGACCGTAACCGCCCGTTCTTCACGACCATCTCGCCGTCGATGGACATCCTCATCAGCTCTAACCTGGAGCGCATGCTGTACTTCCTGTCCGATGGCGACTGCGAACTCGTTGCCGGCCTTATGGAGCAGTTGGCACAGACCGGTCGCTACGAGGTACCCGCCGAGCTGCTGGCCAAGATTCAGAGCGTCTTTGGCTGCGGCTGGGCCAGCGAGGACGAGGTCCGCGCTGCCATCAAGAGTTGCTGGGACGCCAACGGCTACGTGATCGACCCGCACACCGCTTGCGGCTATCACGTCTTTGAAAAGGTCGCTCCCGCCGAGGGCGCCAAGGCTCGCGTGCTGCTTTCGACCGCCAGCCCCTACAAGTTCCCGCGCGCCTGCTGCGACGCCCTGGGCCTCGACGTTCCCGAGGATGATTTTGAGGCTATGCGTGTACTCGAGCAGGCCACCAACACGGTCGCCCCGGTCCAACTCGCCGAGCTTGAGTCCAAGCCTGTCCGCTTCGAAGACGTCTGCGACGTAGCCGACATGGCCAACTACGTCGAGTCTGCAGCAAAAAAGATGACTACCAACTAAAACCCCTTATAAGGCGCCGGCGAAAGCCGGCGCACCTTCTTTTTATTTAGCTTTCGGGATAATGACGAGCATGCGAGCGGGTCTGGCCGTTTAGTTCGTCGCGAGTTCCGCACGAGCCGGAAAGCACTTAATGTGCTTTCCGAGCGAGCCAGGACTGCCCGAGCAGCGAACTAAACGGCCAGACCCGCCCAGGAGGACCCACATGATCAAAATCACCGTCCCAGCAACCAGCGCCAACCTAGGCATCGGCTACGACACCCTCGGCATGGCCGTCAGCCTCTACTCGCACTTCACCTTCGAGCGCGCCGACAAGCTCACCATCACGGGCTGCCCCAAGGAGTTCCAAAACGAGAATAACCTGGTCTATGTGAGCTTTGTCGATGCGCTGGCCGCATGGGGCGAGCCGGCCTTCCCCGTTGCCATCGACATCCAGACCGACGTGCCCGTCGCCCGCGGCCTGGGCTCCAGCTCCACCTGCGTCGTCGCCGGCATCATGGCAGCCGCCGCACTGACGGGCCACACCGTCGACCGTGCCGAGCTTGTTCGCATTGCCACCGAAGTCGAGGGGCATCCTGATAACGTCGCTCCCGCCATCCTTGGCGGCGCCGTCTGCTCCTTTACGCCGACCGATTCGCTCCCCCAATGTCTGCGCTACGAGGTGAGCGATCGCTTGCGTTTTATTACCGTGATTCCGCCCTACGAGGTACATACGAGCGAGGCGCGCAAGGTCGTGCCGCAGGAGATTCCACTCTCCACCGCCGTATGGCAAATGGGCCGCATCGCCGGCATGACGCGCGGCCTGGAGACCGGCGACCTTGACCTGATTGCCGCCGCTAATGACGACCGCATTCAGGAGCCCTATCGTCGCCGCCTGATTCCCGACTACAACGCCGTGCGCGACACCTGCCTTAACGGCGGCGCTAAAACCATCTGGATTAGCGGCTCGGGCTCGACCCTCATGGCTGTGACCGACGACACCATCGTGGCAAAGTTCCTGCAGGTCAAGCTGCGCGAGCAGTTCCCCAAGTGCGCCACGCATATCCTCACGTGCGACACGGAAGGCGCTCAAATCGAGTACCTGTAGACATCCTCCTCATATACCCGTCCGGGACGGTCGGGATATTCCCTCAAAATCGTCCTCGCGCATGAAGGGGCGCTGGGCCGATAGTTTGGCTTTTTATTGATAGGGGCTCTTGCTGGTAAGGGGCACTCACTAGAGGCAGGCCTCGGCAATGCGGCGCTTAAGCTCGTCGATGCCGGTGCCGGTCTGGGAGCTCGTGATGATCACATTCTCGGCAGGGACGTTGAGCTGCTTTTTGATGGCTGCTGCCTGGCGGGCCTGTTGGGTGCGGCTGAGCTTGTCGGCCTTGGTGAGGCAGACGATAAAGTTGAACTCGTTGCCCTGCAGGTAGTCAATCATGTCGTGATCGAGCTTGCTGGGGTCGTGGCGGATATCCACCAGAGAGACGACCAAGTTAAAGCTGCGCTCGGAGTCAAAGAAATCGCCAATGAGCTCGGCCCAGCGGTCGCGCTCGGCCTTGGAACGACGGGCGAAACCGTAGCCCGGCAGGTCCACAAAATGCACGTCGTCGGCCTCAAAAAAGTTGATGTTGCTCGTCTTGCCCGGCGTGCTCGAAACCTTGACCAGGTTCTTGCGGCCAAAGAGTTTGTTCATGATGGAGGACTTGCCCACGTTGGAGCGGCCGACGAAGCTCACCTCGGGACAGGTTGACTCGGGAATCTGCGAAACCTTGCCGTAGCTGGCGACGAACTTGGCAAGCTGGTAGTTAATTGAATCGGCCATGGACACTCCTTGGTCGTAGGTTCTTACAAAACGGGCGTGCTATTGCGCGGCGGCGATACGACGAACGATGTCAAGCGTGATGCCGCTCGCGGTGCGAGCGTACTCGTCCAGATCGAACTCGCGCTCGCAAAACGCGTCATATGCCTCGTCACAATTATCGCTGATAGCGCGCAGTACCAGGCAATCGACACCATTCTTGGCCGCGATGTGCGCAATTGCCGCGCCCTCCATCTCGACGCAATCGGCATGCGTGGCCTCAATCGCAGCGTTACGCATGGCGTCACCCGTAACAAAGCGATCACCCGTGGCGATAGTGCCACACAGGAACTGCTTGGGGTCCTTCTCCGCAGAAGTCTCATCCGCCGAGGCATCCACAAATCCATGCTCGGCAAGCACGGCGGCGGCAACATCAGCCAACGCCGGTGTCGAGACAAACTCCTCGAGCCCCGGCGCGGACTCGGCGATGAGTGCCGTATCGGTATCCAGATAGCGCAGGCACTTGCCTATAACCACGTCGTTAATATGGAGTTTAGGGTTTAGGCCGCCCGCAATGCCCGAAAACACAACGGCCTGCGGGGCGTATTTGCTGATGAGATGCTGCGTTGCGGCAGCGGCGTTCACGGTCCCCATGCCTGCCGTCGTGGCGACTACTGTCAGACCCGAAAGCCCACCGTTCACAACGGTCAAGCCCGCCTCTTGCGACTCATGCGTGCCACTCAGCTCTTCCTTAATCTGCGCAACCTCTTTTTCGAGTGCGCCTATGATCGCGATGGTTGCCATGCCATCCCCCAAATCCGTGCAAATTGCTTATCCACGGTATGGTACCAGCATTTTGGCTCAACCGTGTCAGCACCAAGCCGTTAGGCCAGTACAGCTCGGGTATCATAAAGGGGCAAAAATGGCTTGTTAGCCGATGGCCGACCTGAGCTCCGCACGGCGCTTTTTCATACCGGCCATAACGGCATTGCGCAGCTCGGGCATGCGCGCGGTATCCATCTGAGGTACGCCCTCAAGCTTATAGGGAATGCCCAGTTGCTCGTACTTGACGACACCCATCGTGTGATACGGCAGCATTTCCAGGCCCACCACGTTGTGCCATGGAGCGATGAGGCGACCGAGCTTCTCGCACTCCTCCACCGTGTCGGTAATGCCCGGCACCACCACGTGGCGAATAACAACCTTAATCTTGCGACGGGCAAGCTCATCGCCAAACGCCAAGATACGTGCGGGATCGCAACCGGTCAGCTTTTTATGCTCGACGGGATCGGCGTGCTTGATGTCGAGCAGCACCATATCGGTCTCGTTGAGTACGGCATCGAACTTCTCGGGATGCGCGGGATCGAACGCATAGCCGCAGCTATCCAAGCAGGTATGCACGCGACCATCGGGGTTGTTGTGCATTGCACGGAACAGATCGGCCAAAAACTCGGGCTGCAGAAGCGGCTCGCCACCCGAAACCGTAATGCCGCCGCTGCGATAGAACTCATGATTGCTCTGGAACTCGTCCATGAGGTGCTCGACAGTCACCATGGTGCCGCCGTTAACAGACCAAGTATCGGGATTGTGGCAATACGCGCAGCGCATGGGACAGCCTTGGACAAACACTACGAAGCGGATGCCGGGACCGTCGACCGTTCCCATCGTCTCGATCGAGTGCACGCGACCCAGGGCAAACGCAGAGTCCTCGGGACGAGCGTCCACACCCTCGAGCGTCATCTCAGCCATTCCCGCTACCTTGCCTCTCTTTGGTTTTAGTTACATAAATGCCAGAGTCATTCTAGCCCATACGCATGATGGCGAAACGGTTTAGCGGTCAATTGGGTTGTCCTATTTGGCCCTACGCAAGAGCGGCGGGAAGGTTATCGCAACCCGCCCGCCGCTGAGGCAATAGAAATCGATAGACGCCAGACCTTACGCCTTAAGCGTGAGCACCGCACCGAAGGCGGTCGGGCCGCAATGGCTCGAGATGACACCGCCGACCTGAGTCCAGGTAACGTCCTTAAAGCCCAGGTCGTGCGCATAGACTTCCATGTCGTCGCGCAGCTCCTGGGAAAGGCCTACCGAATACGCCAGGCCAATATGCGAGTAGTCAATCTCGCCCTTCGCAACCATGTGGTCAATAAAGGCGCGGGCGCACTTGAGCATAGAGCCGCGGAACTTCTTGGTTGCCACGAACTTGCCGCCCGTTACCTCAATGCAGGGCTTAATCTTGAGCAGATGGGCACCGAGGAATGCCACGTTGGATAGACGACCGCCCGCCTTAAGGAAGGCTAGGTCGGTAGGAACAAAGCCCAGCAGCACACGGTCCATGACGGAATTCGTAAATGCAAAGATTTCGTCGACGGTGGCATCGGGGTGAGCCTCGATGTATTTGGCGGTCTCGACGGCAACAAGCGACTGGCCCACCGAGACAAAACGCGTGTCCATGGAGTAGACGTAGTCGCGACCCTTGGCGGCAATCTTAGAAGACTGGTGTGAGCAGGTCGTGGCCTCGGAATACGCAAGGTGCAGAATAGTCGCATCGGGCTGCTCGGCATGGATGCGATCGTACACGTGCGCAAAATCTGCCGGGGCGCAGCCGCTGGTCTTGGGCATCACGCCAAACTCGTTGCAGCGCGAATAAATCTCGAGCGGATCGATCGAGCCGTCCTCGACGGTCTCGTCACCAATCGTGACATGCATAGGTACGCGCACGATACCGTAGCGTTCGCAGAGCTCCGGCGTCACATCCGAACCAGACTCAACCACGATTACGTACTTGCCCATTATCATCACGACCCATCTCAACATTGGCTTTTCAACACATGGCACGCGCCGCCGCACTGTTGCACAACGGCGGCAGAGCGCCAAAGAGACGCCGCCCCTTGCACACAACAAAGGACAGCGTCTCCCTGGAAAAACTCCGTGCTAATCTGAGATTCTACACGGTTTATTACTAAGTGTTACTTACTCCGCAAACGGTCGCTATACGCGATAAACGGTAGTTCGCTGCGGCAACTGCGACACATTCCGCCCAGCAAGTCCAATCGTGCTCCACACACGGTTAATGCGCGAGGCGGTAGAAATTCATCGATGCCGCGCCCTCGGCGTGCAGCTCCATCGCCGGAACCGCCGGCGAATAGGTACGGCTCGTAAGTGCCGCCTCGCCGCCATTTGCAAAAATCTCGACCATCGTAGTGTCCGAAAGCACGCGCAGGTCGCGAAGCTCGCTGAGCTCAATCGACCTCTGGTCGCGCCCATAGCCTTCGTCACCCATGTCGAGGGTAAGCATCCCGTCTGCATAGCGCACAAAGACACCCTTGCGGATTTCGAGCTCGACCATCTTGGCGCCCTCGCAGGAAACCACAAGATCAAACAGGCGGCCCGGCTCCTCAACGGTTTCACCGCCTATCGCGCGAACGCAGTCACCGCGCATCCTCTCAATCTCGTGCGCCGGCCGCTGGCAGAGCTTACCATCGCGTATGCTCAGCTCTCGCGGCACCGTCAACGCGCACTGCCACCCGCGCGCCACCGTCGGGTTTTCTGCCGTCGCGTCGGGGCAACCCGACCATCCGATCATCAAACGCCGGCCTGCAGTATCCTCAAAGGACTGCGGAGCATAGAAATCAAAACCGGCATCGACCATCGGGGGCATGCCCTGCCCGACGATTTTAAAGCTCGGCGCCTCCCAATCGGCCTCGATGGAGAACCACACGCACTGATGCGGATTGCGGAAATGCCAACCATCGGCAGGCACACCCTGCGGACAGCAAACGAGAATAAGCTCGCCATCGAGCTCAAACAGATCGGGGCACTCCCACATAAAGCCAAACTTCTCGTCCAACTCAATGCGCGTCGCATAGCTCCAGTCCTCAAGATTGCGCGAGGTATAGACAAGCACGCACCCGCGATCGTCTTTCGTACGAGCGCCGAGAACCATGTAGTAGATACCGTCGTGTTCAAGGATCTTGGGGTCGCGCACGTGCGTACCGATATCGTCGGGGTAATCGACCGGCCCAACAGCTATGCGCTTCTCGCCCAATTCGTCGGGATTCTCGGCAACCATATGAATCTGGTTTTGCTCACGACCCGTCAACACGTAGTCGTAATCATCGCGATCAAAATGCTTGACGTTGCCGGTATAGAAGTAGTGAATCTTGCCATCACGTACAAAGGCAGAACCAGAATACGCTCCGTTCGAATCCAAATCGGAATCGGGGAACAGCGCGGGGCCGTGATTCTCGTACGTCACAAAATCCTTCGTCGTCAGATGGTTCCAAAGCACTGGACCGCCATGCGCAGCATCGAACGGATCGTATTGGTGATAGATGTGATACGTATCACCAATCTGCACCAAACCGTTGGGGTCGTTGAGCCAGCCAAGCTCAGGCTCCACATGGAACAGGAGTCTATCGGGGTCGGACGCGATGCGAGCCGCCGTCTCATCCTGTCCGGCTCGCCACTGCTCATAGTCCGCGCGTGTCACCTTATTTTTTTGATTAAACATCGCCATTGGCCTTCTCGTCTATAGGGAAGGACGCTCGACTCACACGAGCCGAACGCCCCTCCTCAAATGGACTTATCCGCACGTTACGCTGAACGGCTCAACTAGAAGCTGACATCGAAGCCAGCGCCAGCGCCCTCTTCATCGGTGGTCGGAACGCCCTTTGCCTTGTTGTAGGCAAAGATCAAGACGATCGGCACGATAAAGGCGATGAGATTGCCAGCCACATACCACACGAGAGTCTCGGGCGTGACGATGAGCAGGCCAAGCACGCCGGTCAGACCCTGACCGATAGCGCGCACCTCAAAGAGCTTGACGAAGGCACCGCCGCAGCCTGCACCGATGCATGCGCAGATGAACGGAATGATCGAATAGCGCATGTTCGCAGCAAAGATAGCGGGCTCGGAGATTCCGACCAGCGTCGGGATAAAGGACGACATGCAGATGTTGCGCTCTTTGGAGTGCTTCTTGTGAATGAGGTACATACCGATGGCGCCGCCGCCCTGGGCGATGATGGAAACCGACCAGATGGCCTGGATGTAGTTGAAGCCAGTCGTGGCAACAAGGTTTGCCTCGATACCCTGGATGAACTGATGCGTACCGGTAACGACGAGCGGCTGCAGGAACGCGGCGAAGACAAAGGCACCAAAGACGCCCATCCTGTTGTACAGGATATCGATTACGCCGGCGAGGACGTCACCGATCAGGTTACCGAGCGGGCCGAACACGGTGAACAGGGCGACGTTAGCAAGAATCAGGGTAACGGTCGGGACAAAGACGAACGAAACGACCTCGGGGATGTACTTCTGGGCAATCTTTTCGACCTTGGCCATAAACCAGGCGGTCAGAATTGCAGGGAACACGCCGCCCTGGAAAGCAACCATGGGAATGGAGAGCGGACCAAAGTTCCAGTACTCAGCACCCGTCGGGTCCATAACGAACGTGTTGCGGTTCATAAGGCTCGGGTGAACCATGACGATACCGACGAGGATGCCCAGGATCGGGTTACCGCCAAAACGCTTGACTGCGCTGTACATAACCAGGACAGGCAGGTAGTCGAACGTGGTGGCGATAATGGCAAAGAAGCTTGCGAGGTTCTTGAGGAACTCGCTGTGATCGGCGAGGCTGCCCTCCATGCCAAAGAGGCCGTTGGCAACGATCAGCGACTTAAGGCCGATGATGATTGCAGCGCCGACGAAGGCGGGAATGATGGGGATAAAGATGTCCGAGAATACCTTGAGGACCGAGAAGAACTTGCCCTTCTTGTCCGCCTCGGCGCCCTTGACCTCGGAAGCGCTGATCTCCTTAACGCCCGTCAGAGCCATAAACTCATCGTAAACCTTGTTGACGGTACCGGTACCGAAGATGATCATGAGCTGGCCGCTGTTGTACAGCACGCCCTTGACGCCATCGATGTTCTCGAGCTCGGCCTTGTTGTATTTGCTCGTATCCTTGAGCACCAGACGCAGACGGGTCACGCAATGCGTGGCGCCCTCGATGTTCTCCAGTCCGCCGACGTTGTCGACGACTTGCTGGGACACTGCCTTGTAGTCCATGTTCCTCTCCATTCCTTTTCTAAATCATAAAACGGTTCGTTGCCGCTACAGAGACGCGATCGTTGCGTTTGCGCACTTGAGCGCACCGTCGGTGACGGTAAGCGCCACACCCTGGCCCTGCTTGTTGCAGAAGCGAGCGTTGAGCGCAACGTCATCGACAAAGATGGTCGCGATGTCGTCGTCGACGACCAGACGCACATGGTGAGTGCCCTCGCCCTTAAAGAACAACGGACGCTCGAGGCCCATGTTGTTGACCTGGAACCACGGGTACTGGGGAGCCGGCGTGAACTCGAGCTTGCCCTCGCGCAGGTTGGCGCGGAACTCATAGGCAAGACCGGTCTCGGCGTCCTCGGCGAACTTGACCGAGAAGCCGGCAGCGTTACCGCCGAGCTCAATGTCGGCATCGAGCAAGTAGGTGGAGCCGGCATCTGCGGCGAGCACCTGCTCGACCTTGCCCGACTCGCAGGAAAGCTCAAAGGTCTCGACTGCCTTAGCCTCGCCAAAGGCGCCAAGCATGCTGTCGGGGAGCTTGGTGCCGAGCGTTCCGTCGGCACGCTGAACGATCTCGAGGGGCATAAAGGTGCCACCCCATAGGTAAGAGCTGGGGTCGCCGCCCTCGTCACGCGTAGGAACCCAACCAAAGAGAACGCGACGCTCGCCATCGAATGCGGTGCGAGCGGCGTAGTACGCGCGGCCGTCGAAGGAGTCGTCAGCGGGGGTAATCCAAGGACCGTTGATGGACTTGGACATGCGGTAACGGGTCTTGTTGCCGTCGCTGTACTCGGAAAAGACGAGGTACCACCAGTCGCCCATCTTAAAGAGATCAGGCATCTCAAACATGGTGTACAGGCCCGGGTTCCACCAGTCGCCCTGGAACTCCCAGTTGGTCAGATCCTTGGAGGTGAACTTGACCAGGCGGCCGGTCATCAGACGCTTGTCCTCGCCCACACGCGTGCCGAGGATGAGCATGTACTCTTCGTTCTCCTCATCCCAAAGCACAAAGGGATCGCGCCAGTTGCGGTCATCGTAACCCTCCTGGGGCGGAAGCAGCGTCTCGGCGATGTTCTTCTCCCACTTGACGGCGTCGTCGCTCGTTGCATGAAGAAGAACCTGCTTCATCAAACGTGCGCGGACCTTATCGCGATTGCAACCAGTGTAGAGCGCATGGTACTTGTCGCCCACCTTAAACACCGTGCCGGCATAAATGTACTGGTCGACTTCCTCGTCGCCGCCGCGCTCAAGGCTCTCGCCAAAGTCCTTGTAGTTGACGAAATCCTTGGTCGTAGCGAGTGCCCAGCCAAACGGCTCTCCGAAAGGTTCGGGGTTACGCGTGTCACGCTGATGATAGAGATAGAACGTGCCGTCCTCGCCGTACGGCATGATGTCGCCTACCCAAATTCCCTCAGGCTGGTAATACACCTTGTGCATCCGAGACTTCCTTTCCACGACATACTAACTCGGTACAATGGCAAGATATGTCAATCGTTTTCATATGTCAAACGTTTTCACACCAATACGTCTTTTCGCAGTTCCAGTCGTCGGCAAGCGGTTGACATATGCCGGTGAACGGTCATCAGAGGCGTTTGAGGAATTCTTTTGGCACGGGATGAACTATGCGGTTTTGCCCTCAATGAGTTCAACGGGGAGCTTGATATTCGATTCGGGATTATCGCCGTTAATAAGAGCGATGATGGATTGCGCCGCGAGCTCTCCGATGCGATCGATATCTTGACGTACGGTTGTTAAGTCAGGCATAAACGTCATAGTTCGGCGGGCACCATCCGCGCCCACGACCTTAATATCGTCTGGAGCGCTCAAGCCGCGCTGCTTCATCACGTTGAGACAGATGGCCGCCATCGTATCGTCTCCAGCAAAGATGCCGTCAATATCGGGGTTCTCATCGAGGATCTTCGCAACGACCGCGCCCTTTTCGTCGTCGGGCTTAACGAACTCAACCTCACGGACAAGCGCGGACAAACCGGCCTGCTCAACAACATCGAGGTAGGCATCGGTACGCTTATTGGCAGGCATGCGCATGCGGCTATTGCTGCGCAGGCACAGGATACGCCTGCAGCCGTCATCAATCAGACGGCGCGTGGCGAGCTCGCCAATGCCATAGCTGTCACTTGCAATCTGGACAGAGCCCTCGCCAAGATCGCAGTCGATGCCAACCAGGCTCAAGCCCATCTCGGCATATGCCTCGGCACCGATATTGAGGGAGTTGACGATGACGCCGTCGACCATATTGCGGCGGAGCATGTCAATATAGGAACGCTCAA
Organism: Collinsella sp.; assembly: GCA_048302525.1. Lineage (GTDB taxonomy): Bacteria > Actinomycetota > Coriobacteriia > Coriobacteriales > Coriobacteriaceae > Collinsella. The sequence continues at coordinate 14,387 of DBFDDV010000118.1, forward strand.
GATCGGGTCGATTGGCGCTGTTGCACAGCAACATCTTAAAGCCGTTTTCCGCTAACGTGCGCTCGACCGCCTGCACAACCTGAGCATGGAACGGGCTGCTCACAAAGGGAACGATCATACCGATAAGATTCAGGCGACCGTTGAGCATGGCACGGGCGATATCGTTGGGCGTATAGTTGATGCGCTCCATCGCCGCATGGACTTTATCGCGGGTTTCCTGGCTAATGTAGCCGCGATTATTAAGCACGCGAGATACCGTAGTAGGCGAAACCCCCGCCACCGCTGCAACTTCCTTGATGCCAGGCTTAGCCGTATCCTTAGAACGGGCACTCTCGTGAGCCATAGCACCCTCCCCCATCAACATGTCATACGTTTACATACGAACAAAGCATACCCCAACAACAGCGGGAAGACGGTAACAGCACAAGTAAGTAAACGACTCATCCAAATAATTAGGAGAGTTCCGCCTAAAGGGTGACTACACAGGACCCCCGCCGGGGCTGTTTGGGCTACCTCCCAAAACATTCCGCAGGACGCAAAGAGGCTCGCCGCACGAAGTGCGCAGCGAGCCTCTTTGCATGTCCGAGGACGTTTTGGGAGGTAGCCCAAACAGCCCCGGCGATCCTGCGGGAGTTGAGCCCCTTTAGAACTTGTCGTGGAAGGTACGCGCAATGACCTCGTCCTGCTGCTCCTTGGTGAGCGTGTGGAAGTTCACGGCATAGCCGGAAACGCGGATGGTCAGCTGCGGGTACTTCTCGGGGTGAGCCTGAGCGTCGAGCAGCGTCTCACGGTTGAAGACGTTGATGTTCAGGTGGTGGCCACCCTTCTCGGCGTAAGCGTCGAGCATGTGGACCAGGTTATCGGCCTGAGTCTCGGAAACTTCAGAAACCTTCATAATGTGTCTCCTTCGATTAATAGGCGCCGGCCGAAACCGGCGCACTAATCAGTAATCGCTATTGTTAGTATAGCACTAACAATAGTTACTCGCCCAGCTGATCAAGGTCGATATCGCCAAAGAACACCTGGTCCTCCTTGCCGAGCGCACTCGGGATGATGGAGAAGGTGTTGGAGATGCCGTCCTGAGCATCGCGGAACGGGAGCTTGGAAACCGAAGACAGCGAAGCGATGGCGCCGTGGCTATCGCGCTTGTGCATGGGGTTAGCACCCGGGGCGAACGGCTGGCCAGCCTTGCGGCCGTCGGGCGTGGAGCCGGTCTTCTTACCGTACACGACGTTGGAGGTAATGGTCAGAACCGAGGTCGTGGGCACGGAGTTGCGGTAGGTGTCGTTCATGCGGATGTACTCCATGAACTGGTGCACAACGTCGTGAGCGATCTGGTCGACGCGGTCGTCGTCGTTACCGTACTTGGGGAACTCGCCCTCGGTCTCGAAGTCGACGATGATGCCGTTCTCGTCACGGACGGGGTGGACCTTGGCGTACTTGATGGCGGACAGAGAGTCGGCCACAACGGAAAGGCCGGCGATGCCCGTAGCGAACCAGCGATGCACGTGCTTGTCGTGCAGAGCCATCTGGATGCGCTCGTAGCAATACTTGTCGTGCATGTAGTGAATGATGTTCAGCGAGTTGACGTACACGCCAGCGAGCCACTTCATCATGTCGTTGTACTTGGCCACAACGTCGTCGTAATCGAGCGTATCGCCCTCGACGGCGCGGTACTTGGGGCCGACCTGCTTCTTGGAGACCTCGTCAACACCGCCGTTGAGTGCGTACAGCAGGCACTTGGCCAGGTTGGCACGGGCGCCGAAGAACTGCATCTCCTTGCCGATGCGCATGGAGGACACGCAGCAGGCGATGCCGTAGTCGTCGCCGTGGTAAACGCGCATGAGGTCGTCGTTCTCGTACTGGATCGAGGAGCTGGCGACAGAAGTCTTGGCACAGAACTTCTTGAAGTTCTCGGGCAGACGGGTCGACCACAGAACGGTCATGTTGGGCTCGGGGCTAGTGCCCATGTTCTCGAGCGTGTGCAGGTAGCGATAGCTCATCTTGGTAACGAGCGTACGGCCGTCGACACCCATGCCGCCGATGGACTCGGTGACCCACTGCGGATCACCGGTAAACAGGGCCTGGTACTCGGGGGTACGGGCAAACTTGACCATGCGGAGCTTCATGATGAAGTGATCCACGAACTCCTGGATCTGCTCCTCGGTGAAGGTACCGTTGGCAAGGTCGCGCTCAGCGTAGATGTCGATGAACGTAGAGGTACGGCCGATGGACATAGCGGCGCCGTTCTGCTCCTTGACGGCAGCAAGGTAGGCGAAGTACATCCACTGGATGGCCTCCTGCGTGTTGGTAGCAGGGTTGGAAATATCGAAACCATAGGTCTCGGCCATCATCTTGAGCTCGCCGAGGGCGCGGATCTGCTCCTGCAGCTCCTCGCGATCGCGGATGTTGTCGGCGGTCATGACCGTCGGAGTGGAAGCCTTCTGGGCCTCCTTGTCCTTGATCAGGTAGTCGACGCCGTACAGGGCAACACGACGGTAGTCGCCGATGATGCGGCCGCGGCCATAGCCATCGGGCAGACCGGTGATGATGTGAGCCGAGCGGCAAGCACGCATCTCGGGGGTGTAGACATCGAAGACGCCAGCGTTGTGGGTCTTGCGCTCGAAGGTGTAGCGCTCGACAACGTTCTCGTCGACCTTGTAGCCGTGCTGGCTGGCAGCCTGGCAAGCGATGCGGATACCACCGTTGACGTGTAGCGCGCGCTTGAGCGGCTTGTCGGTCTGGAGGCCAACAATGGTCTCCTTGTCGCGATGGGCATTATCGATGTAGCCAGCGGGGTGGCTCACGATACCCGTGACGGTCTTGGTGTCCATATCGAGGACACCACCCTGCTCGCGCTCCTTAAGCAGCAGGTCGAGAACCTCGCCCCACAGCTCCTTGGTACGCTCGGTCGGACCTACGAGGAACGACTCATCGCCCTCGTAGGGGGTGTAGTTCTTCTGGATGAAGTCTCGGACGTCAACCTCTCCCGTCCAGATACCTTCCTTGAAGCCTTCCCATGCCTCCTGCATTGTGTAACCACGCTCCTAGTTACGTGTAATGCGGCGCTCTCTCACACCGCTGCTTATTGAATTCTTGAATGTTCGGCTTGCACTACCGGCTTCTTCCGTTCTTCACCACACGTTGGTGCAGGAAAAACGTTTGTCCACCTTGGAACTACAACCCAAAACCCAAGATTTCACCCGTTTGAGAAGGATAACATAGCGACCCTCTCCATCTGGGCTGTTATATGTTTCTTTTTTTATATCATAAGGGCGTTTTTTACAAACCCGCAGGAAATGCGAGCGCGAACAACTACCGTTCACCGATTTGTATGTTATTTTTCCTTGCCTTTGTACGACATTCGCTCTAGCTGTTATGCCAGCTTTATCAGGGTAAAGTGCCTCTGAGTAGGCTATGGAACATGCCTAACGATCTACCCCTAACTTTGCTGGTGCCGACGGTGCACGGAGGTCGCCTAAAGGTAGTTTTCTAGACATGTCCTAAAATCTACCGCATAGGGTACGTGTGCAAGGGTATCATCTTTCACCGAAAATAGTTTCTAGTGTTAGGGGTTTTCGGTGGAAGATACCGATTTCCGTGAACTTGGGCGTCAGCTCCTTACCGAGTTCGGCAGCATGCATCAGCGCATTTCGCGTTTTGCGGACAAAGCCCTCGGCGGCGAGATGGCCGTCATGCGCGCCCTCATACTCGCCGGCGGTTCGCTCACGCCGAGCGAACTCGCTGATCGCGCCTGGGTCTCGAGCGCCCGCATCGCCAATATTCTGCGCGCCCTCGAGGCCAAGGGCTGGGTCGAGCGCGAGCACTCAAAGACTGACCGTCGTCGCGTACACGTCATAGTGACCGACAAGGGATTCCAGAATCTCGAAATCAAACGTCGGGAATTCGAGGCCCGCACCGCGGCTTTCCTCGAGCAGCTCGGCGAAACAGATACCCAAGAGATGGTGCGCCTTCTTAGGCGTGCCAACGAAATTATCGACCGCAATCAAGAAAGGAGAGATGCCGAGTGAGGATTCTCAAGCTCTTTAAAAAGCATATCCTGGCACTGTTCGCAGCTATCGTGCTTATCGTAATCAGCTGCAACGCCGATCTGGCGCTGCCTACCTATATGAGCGACATCGTCGACGTGGGTGTGCAGCAAGGCGGCATCGCCTCGCCCGTACCCGACACCATCCGCGCCGAATCGCTCGACGACCTTGAACTCTTTATGAGCACCAAGGACGCCAAAGCTGTGGAGGCCGTGTTTAGCAAGGCTGACAAAAATGGCATTCGAACGTATAAGGGTACCGAGGAAGAGCGTGCCGATGGAGGCAAGATTGCCGACATTATGAGCCTGCCCGAGACTGTCGTCCTTTCGCTCGACCAGGGCATTGACGCCGACTCCATGGGCGACATGATGGGCGCGTCCAGCGAGAAAGACAACAACGCTGCCCAGGCCATGCCCACCCCCGAGCAAATGGCAGCGATGACGCCCGAGCAGCTCGCCGAGATGCAGCAGAAGGCCGCAGCGGCGCAGAACATGCAAAAGCAGATTGATGCCGACGGCGGTAAGATCACCATGAAGAGCCTGCGCCTGGGTGTCGAGGGCGGTCTGGTAGACCAAAGCAAGCTCGTCGAGGGCGCCAACCAAATGGCGGACAAAATGGGCTCCATGTCGGGCTCCATCGTCACCCAGCGCGCCGTGAGCTATGTACAGGACGAGTACAAGGCACAGGGCATCGACCCCGCCGACGTGCAGAACGCCTACCTGAGCCACATGGCGACCACGATGTTTGGGCTGTGCCTGGTGTCGCTCGTCGCCACCATTCTGACCGGTGCCGTGGCGTCGCGCACCGCCTGCTCCATCGCCCGCGACCTGCGCCGCGAGACCTTCAACAAGGTTATGCACTTCTCGCCGGCCGAGGTGGGCAAGTTTAGCCAGGCCTCGCTCATCACCCGCTGCACCAACGACATTCAGCAGATCCAGATGGCCGCAACCCTGTTTATCCGCATGTGCCTGATGGCCCCCGTCATGGGCATCGTCGCTGTCATGCGCGTCCTGGCCAACCACACCGGCCTGGAGTGGACCATCGCCGTAGCCATCATCGCGGTCTCGGCCGTCGTCGGCGTGCTCATGGGCCTCACCATGCCAAAGTTCAAAAAGATGCAAAGCTTTGTGGACCGCGTGAACCTTACCGCCCGCGAGCTGCTCGACGGCCTTATGCCCATCCGCTCGTTCAACCGCGAGGAACATGAGCTCGAGCGTTTTGACAAGGCTTCGCTCGACCTGATGACCACGCAACTCTACACCAACCGCGCCATGAGCTTTATGATGCCGCTCATGATGCTCGTCATGAACTGCATCACCGTGCTTATCGTCTGGTTTGGCGCGCAGGGCGTGTCCGACGGCGTGATGCAGGTCGGCAACATGATGGCGTTTATCTCCTACACCATGCAGATCGTCATGGCGTTTATGATCCTCACCATGGTTTCGGTTATCCTGCCCCGTGCCGAGGTCGCAGCCGAGCGCGTGGAAGAGGTCATCACCTGCCCCACGAGCATCAACGACCCCACCTCGCCCAAACTGCCCGCTGCCAGCGCGCCGCGCGGCGAGCTCACCTTCCGTGACGTGAGTTTCCAGTATCCCGATGCCCGCGCCGACGTCATTAGCGGTGTAAACTTCACCACGCACGCCGGCCAGATGCTCGGCATCATTGGCTCCACGGGCTCGGGCAAGTCCACGCTTGTGCAGCTCATCCCGCGCCTGTACGACGTCACGGGCGGCAGCATTTCGCTCGACGGCATCGACGTGCGCGACATGACCCTTTCCGAGCTGCGCCGCCGCATCGGTTATATTCCGCAGCAGGGTCGTCTGTTCTCGGGTACCGTCGAGAGCAACCTCAAGTTTGCCGGCGACATGGTGAGTGACGAGGATATGCGCCAGGCAGCACGCGTCGCCCAGGCGGAGGACTTTATCGCCGAGCGCGAGGACGGGTACGACTCCCCTATAAGCCAGGGCGGCTCCAATGTTTCGGGTGGTCAGCGCCAGCGTCTGGCCATCGCCCGCGCGTTGGCCAAAAAGCCCGAGGTCGTGGTGTTCGATGACTCGTTTAGTGCCCTCGACTACAAGACCGACGCGCGCCTACGCGAGGAGCTGGCCAAAAACGTTACCGACGCCGCGCTCGTGGTCGTAGCCCAGCGCATCGCGACCATCATGCACGCCGACCAGATCATCGTGCTCGACGACGGCCACGTAGTGGGCACCGGCACGCACGAGGAGCTGCTGCGCAGCTGCCCGGCGTATCTGGAGATCGCACAGTCGCAGCTTTCCGCCGAGGAGCTGGGGCTTACCCAAGAAGAAATTGCAGCCGTCATGGAAGGAGGCGAGCGCTAATGGCAGACGAGACCAAGACTCAGATTCCCAAGCCCACCCGCCAGCGTGGTCCCATGGGCCGCACGGGCGGCATGCGTCGCGGCGAAAAGGCCAAGGACTTTAAGGGCACCATGAGGCAGCTGCTCGGCTATATCGGCCAGCACAAGATTGCCGTGTTTGCCGCCGTCGCCTTTGCCGTGTGCTCGGTCATCTTTAACATTGTGGGGCCCAAGGTGCTCGGCCAGGTTACCACCAAACTGTTCGAGGGCTTGGTTGCCAAGGTCAACGGCACCGGCGATGTCGACTTTGCCTGGATCGCCAAGACGCTCGGCTTTTTGCTCTGTCTGTATCTGGCGAGTTCTGTCTGCAGCCTGATCCAAGGCTGGCTTATGACCGGCGTCACGCAAAAGATCTGCTACCGCATGCGCAAGGAGATCGCCGCCAAGATCGCTGTCGTTCCGATGAGCTACTTCAACGGTCACAGCAAGGGCGATGTGCTCAGCCGCATCACCAACGACGTCGATACGCTGGGTCAGTCGCTCAACCAGAGCGTGACGCAGCTTATCACGTCGGTCACGCAGATTATCGGCGTGCTCATCATGATGCTCTCGATCAGCCTGCCGCTCACCGGCGTCACCGTGCTCACGCTACCGGCAGCCGCAATTATCTTGATGGTGATGATTCACTTCTCGCAGCCGTACTTCCGCGAGCAGCAGCAGGTCCTGGGCACCGTCAACGGCATCATCGAGGAGGACTTTGCCGGCCAGAACGTCATTCAAGTGTTCGACCGCGCCGAGGCCTCAATCGAGGAGTTCGACCGTCAAAACGACCGCCTCTTTATTAGTGGCTGGCGCTCGCAGTTCCTGTCGGGCCTGATGATGCCGCTTATGAGCTTGGTGGGCAACATGGGCTACGTGGGCGTCGTCGTGGTGGGCGCGCAGCTCGCGCTGACCGGCAATGCCACGCCCGGCGACATCCAGAGCTTTATCCAGTACGTTCGCAACTTTACGCAGCCCGTGCAGCAACTGGGCAACGTGAGCAACACGATGCAGTCGATGGCAGCCGCCACCGAGCGCGTCTTTGAGTTCCTGGCCGCGCCCGAGGAGGAGCAGAAAGCCGACGCGCAGATTCCCGAAAAGCGCCCCGGCCATGTGAAGTTTGATCACGTCAAGTTTGGCTATACGCCCGACAAGACCATCATCCACGACTTTAGCTGCGAGGCGCAGCCCGGCCAGACCATCGCCATCGTCGGCCCCACCGGCGCCGGCAAGACCACGCTCATCAAGCTGCTGCAGCGCTTCTACGATGTGGACGGCGGCTCGCTGCGTGTCGAGGGCGTCGATGTGCGCGACTGGGACCGCGCGGCACTGCGCGGCGAGTTTGCCATGGTGCTGCAGGACACCTGGCTGTTTAACGGCACCATCCGCGAGAACATCCGCTACGGACGCCCCGACGCGAGCGATGCCGAGGTCGAGGCCGCTGCGCGCGCCGCACGCTGCGACCACTTTATTCATACGCTCGCCGGCGGCTACGACTTTATGATCAATGAGGAGGGCACCAACCTCTCGCAGGGCCAGCGCCAGCTCGTGACCATCGCCCGCGCCATTTTGGCCGACCGCCCGGCGCTGATTTTGGACGAGGCAACCTCCAACGTTGACACTCGTACCGAGGAGCTTATTCAGCGTGCCATGGATGTGCTGATGCAGGGCCGTACCAGCTTTGTTATCGCGCACCGCCTGTCCACGATCCGCAACGCCGACGTGATCTTGGTAATTCGCGACGGCGATATCGTCGAGAAGGGCACGCACGACGAGTTGCTCGCCCAGGGCGGCTTCTACGCCGATCTGTACAACTCGCAGTTCGACGAGGCGGCGTAAATTCTGCCGCGGGGAACGAATAACGCCCGAGAACGGGGGCGCAGGACAACCTGCGCCCCCGTTTTTGCTCTGCGGCCCTCAAACCGCCTCCCCTGGGACCTGATTGACAGCCCCTTCGAGGCCCCGTGGGCAAAAAATGGCAAATATGAGTACTGTTACCCTTTTAGTAACAGCCAAAACAGCCCCAAATGCCGTTTTCACGGCTTGCACGCGTCCCTAAATTGATCAAACAGCCCTATAGCGGACTTATATGTGTTTGCGTTAATGAACATATTTTGCTGTTATGTCTATTATTTTGCGAAGGCAATATGATACTAAGATAGCAACCGTACTCATATTTGGCATTTTTTGCCCACAGGGTGTTTCCTGGGGAACCGACAATAGCCTTAGGGTCCCGCGCGACGCCACTCCCTCCCGGTATCCGCCGACGTTCCCCCATATAAAACCTGCCAAAATAAACCTGTCCCTTTTGGCAGGTTTCGGGGTGGCAAGGGCTTGCACTTTAGCGTGCGACAGCGGATAATGCCGAGCATTCGACAATACGCTTATTGCTCTTTCTATAGATTGAGGAGACCCCTATGGCCATGGAATTCAAACGCAGGCTGCCGATCCCCATGGAGATCCGCGAGGAAATGCCACTTTCTGCCGAGCTTACCGCCAAAAAGCAGGCATTTGACGCCGAGGTCGCCAAAGTCTTTACCGGCGAGGACGCACGTAAGGTGCTCATCATCGGCCCGTGCTCTGCCGACCGCGAGGATTCGGTGCTCGAGTATATGAACCGACTGGCCAAGACCGCCGAAGAGGTCAAGGACAAGCTCATCATCATTCCGCGCGTCTACACCAATAAGCCGCGCACCAAGGGCACCGGCTACAAGGGTCTTCTGCACAACCCCAACCCCGAGGCTCCCGACGACCTGCTCGAGGGCGTCAAGGCCATCCGCCATATGCACCTGCGCGTTATTGAGGAAACGGGCTTCTTCACCGCCGACGAGATGCTCTATCCGTCCAACTACCAATACCTCGTTGACCTGCTGAGCTATGTTGCCGTGGGCGCACGCTCGGTCGAAAACCAGGAGCATCGCCTGGTGTCGAGCGGCATTTCGGTACCCGTCGGCATGAAGAATCCCACTGCCGGCTCTACCACCGTTATGCTCAACTCCATTTACGCCGCCCAGGCGCACCAGAGCTTCATCTTCCGCAACTGGGAGGTCGAGTGCGACGGCAATCCGCTCGCGCACGCCGTTATGCGTGGCTACATCGGTCTCGATGGGCGCACCTACCCCAACTACCACTACGAACACCTGGAACGTCTGGCCGAGCGCTATACCGAGCACGCCGGCTATGCCAATCCGGCGGCGGTCATCGACTGCAACCACGACAACTCGGGCAAGCGTCCGCTGGAGCAGTATCGCATTTGCAAGGAGGTACTCGACAGCTGCCGCCGCAACGAGTCCATCTCCAAGCTGGTCAAGGGCTTTATGATCGAGTCCTACCTGGAGGACGGCAACCAGCCGGTCGACGGCGGTGTCTTTGGCAAGTCGATCACCGACCCGTGCCTGGGCTGGGAAAAGACCGACTACCTCATCCACGAAATCGCGGAACGTATTTAGTTACGCGGTTTTACCAAACCGCGTAACGGCTCGACGCTGCAAACCCGCCAGGGCGGCAATCTGCCTTTCAACTTCGGCGGCATGATCAAAAGATCGATGCCGCCTCGTTTCAAGGCACCTTGCTCGCTCTGGCGGGTTTTCGCTGACGTTTTTTCGACCTGCATTGTTGCCAAGGTTGGCACCAATGACTAATGCGGTAACTAGCTACGTCGGTCCGCTTGACCGGCTGGGTTTCCGAGGTGCCCCAGGTCGCCGCGAGAGAGGAGCGAAGCGTACTTTGGTACGCGAGCGACGGTTTGAGCGGCGAGATGGGGTGCCTCGGGAAGCCGGACGATTAAGCGGACGGCTCCTGCTGAGTAATGCAGTGGATGTTGCCGCCACCGAAGACGACCTGCTCGGACTGAACGCCGACGCACTTGTAGACGCCCTCGCCCCAGACCTCGTCGTAGATCTTCTGGAGCGTGTCGACGGCCAGCTGGTCGTTCTCGTCGCCGTACTGCGGGACGATAACGCCGTGGTTGGTCACGAGGTAGTTCATGTAGGAGGCGATCAGCGGCTCGTCGGGGACGCGCGGCTCGGCGTTCTCGTCGGCGTCGATGGTGTCGCAGGAAGCCTGGTCCATGAACAGCGGGTTCACGGGCATGCAGAGCTTGTAGACCTTCATCTTGCGGCCCTTGGCGTCGACGGCGTTGGAGAGGGTCTCGTAGGCAGCGTGGCACTGCTCGTAGAACGGATACTCGGGATCGTCGGTCCAAATGCAGGCCATGACGCCCGGCGCGATGAACGTGGCGACGTCGTCGATGTGGCCGTTGGTCTCCTCGGGGTCGATGCCCTCCTTGACCCAGATGACCTTCTCGACACCCAGGTAATCCTTGAGGTGCTCGTCCATGTAGGCGCGAAGCTCCTCGCTCCAGGGCTCAAACTTCTTGCGGTACTTGGGCCAGATGGACTCGGGATCCTCTTCCTCCTCCAGAACCGCAGAGCAGGTGCGGCCCGGGGAAAGCAGGCACTGGTCGGTCACGACAAGGGTGCCCTCGCCGTCGACGGTGATGGAGCCGCCCTCGAGGATCATGTCGTCGGGACGATAGCGGCGGCAGCCGGAGAGCTCAGCCATCTTGAGGGCGATCTGCTCGTCCTTGTCCCACGGGAAGTACAGGCCGTCGACGAGGCCGCCGTAGGCGTTGAAGTGCCAGTGGTTGGCGCGCTTCTCGCCCTTGCCGTTGATGACGTAGGTGGCGGCAGTGTCGCGGAACCAGGCGTCGTCGGTGGTCATCTCGATGACGGTGACGTTCTCGTCGTTCTCGAAGACGGCCTTGCAGTTGGCGTAGTCGACCTGGTTGGCGCACATATAGACCGGGGTGAACTCGGAGATGGCGCGGGCGATGGCGGCATACTGCTTCTGGGCCGGCTTGGCGCCGTGGGCCCAGGTGTCGGTGCGGTGGGGCCAGCCCATCCACACGCGATCCTGCGGGGCGAACTCGGCGGGCATGAAGAAGCCGTCGGCCTTGGGGGTGGACTCGGACTCGGTGATCGTACGCATAAGATTTCCTCCAAATCGAACGATCGCTTGCTGCGGGCGGGTTACCCGCAGCCTAAAACCAAGAGATGGTAGGCGCCCGTTCCCCGGCAAAGGTCGGGGCGCCCGGTGCCGGTTTTCACGGAATCGCACCGGCAAGCGACGACGTAACCAAGTGCGCGGAGACAAAACGCACGAAGGATACGGAAGAGAGATTGGGGTGGGCGGTGGTTACCGGAGCTATCGCTCACACCCACCCCGGGGGAATGGTTAGCAAACCTGTCGCTTGGACACGCCTCCGAAGAGGCTAGAGTGCCCGGAGTCGGGAGCGACAAGCCCGACGAAGCGCGCGTTGGTACACGAGGAGGGTTGGAGCCCCAGAACCGGGTGCTCTAGTTCTCCTCGGCCTCGGCGGCCTCCTCAGCGAGACGCTGGGCTGCGAGCTCAGGGGTCAGACCCTTGTACTCGGTCTCGCGGCCCTTAGCGCTGACGACGCGGACGACCTCGCCGATGAGCACGAGCACGATGAAGATAACGATCATCGGGACCTTGTCGCCAATTTCAGCAGCGGAGAACGGGATCAGCGTGGCAACGATGGCAAGAACCAGCTCGATGCAGGGGATGGCCAGCATGACCTTCATCATGGCGCCCTTAAACGGGAACGTGAAGATGCGCTCACGGTTGGGGTCGTTCTTACGAAGGTTGAGGAACGCCGGGAACATCGGGATGTAGGTCAACAGCAGGAAGACGACAGAGGTGCCAAAGAGCATCCAGAAGACACCGTTGGAGATGGCGTCGATGGGAACGAGCTGCAGGCACAGCACCAGGGAGGCAACGACAGCGTTGACCAGGTTGGCGCCGTTGGGCATGTCGTCATCCGAGATCATCGAGGCGAAGACCTTGGGCATGTTGCCGTGCTCGGCAGCGTAGCGAGCAACGGAGTTAACGCCGAAGGACCAAGCGGCCATATTGGCGAACAGGGTGATCAGGAAGGCGATGCAGATGACCTTAAAGATCATGGAGTCGCCCACCATGGTCTGGACTGCGACGATCATGCCGTAGTCGGGATCGATGGAGTCGGCCGGCACGGCGGCGCCGATGCCAAAGCCAGCGAACAGGTAGATCACGGCGATGGACAGGCCACCGACGATGATAGCCTTGGGGATATCGCGAGCGGGATCGGCCATGTCGTCGGTCATGGTGCAGATGACCTCGAAGCCCATGAAGTTAAAGATGATGATCGACAGGTAGCCGAGAGCGTTGGTGTTGGTGAGCTCGGGCAGGAAGGTGGCAGCGGACATGTCGTTCGCAAAACCGTTCTCCATGGCATACCAAATGCCCAAAGCGCCAACGATAACGGCAACGGCGACCTTGATGATGGCGCCACCGTTAAGGACCCACTCGGAGTCGGCCGCCTTGGAGCGGCCCATGAGGTAGACGATCCACACAAAGGCAAGATCGATACCCATCTTGGCGATCAAGTTGAACTCGACGCCAAAGACCATGCCCAAAATGTCGGGGAACATGGTAGCCAGCGAGGCGATCCACAGCGGGTAGTTGACCCAGTAGTAGTACGAGATGCGGGCGCCCCATTTGTCGCCCAGGCCATCGCGTACCCAGTCGTAAATGCCGCCCTCGCCGTCATAGGTGGTACCGAGCTCGGCGACAACCATGCCGTAGGGAAGCAGGAAGGTCAGGATCAGGAAGATCCACCAGAAGAACTGCTGGTTGCCAATGGCAGCAGCAGGAGCGGCGGCCTCGCAAACGAAGACGACGCAGATGATGGTCGAAATGACCGTCAAGAAGGAAAGCTTTTTCTTTCCGTCGCTCATGATGAGCTCCTTCGCTCAGTCTTGGACAGATCCGAGGCCCTAAGGTATTAAGGCAATTGCTTGGGCCTCGGTGAGCGGGCGACAGGAGACGAGCATCCGCCGCCCGCAAACGTGCTTTTAGAAGCCTTGAGGCTTAGAGCTGCTCGAGAGCCTCGAGAGCGGCGTGGAGCTCAGCCTTGGCGGAGTACTCGACACCCTCGTCGTTGAGCGGGGTGCGCTTGCCCAGGGCGGCAAGGAGAGCACGGATGGAGTGCTTGCGGTTCTCGGCCTCGACCCAGCACAGGGAGCGCTCGGGATCGTCCATGACTTCGTCGACGACCTCCTCGTTGCGGGTGGCCGGCAGGCAGTGCATGAACTTGGAGTTGGGGCCGGCAAAGTTCATCATGTCCATGGTGACCTGATACTTGGGATAGAACACGTCCATGTAGTTCTCGCCCGAGACCTCCTCGTCGTACAGGCCATACCACACGTCGGTGTAGATGAAGTCGGCGCCCTTGATGCACTCGATGTCGTCGGAGATGACGACAGAGCCGCCGGAGACCTTGCAGTTCTCCTCGGCGATGGCCATCATCTGCTTGCCGAACTCGGCGCGCTCCTCGACGGTGCCAACGTGCAGGCCGCCGTCGGGGATCTGGTGGCCCTTAGGTCCAAACTGGACAAACTTCATGCCGACCTTGGAGGCGATGAACATGAGGGAGACGCAGACCTGGGTGGCGTCGCCGATGAAGGCCAGGGTGCAGTCCTCGATCTTCTTGCCCTCGGGGAGGTTCTCGAGCATGGTCATGAGGTCGCCCATCTCCTGCGTGGGATGGTTGAACTCGGACATGCCGTTGATGACGGGCACAGCGGAGCCCTCGGCGAGGCCGACGACGTCCTTGTGACGGTCAACGCGAGCCATCATGATGTCGAGCAGCGAGCCCATAACGCGAGCGGTGTCGCCCAGGGACTCGTGACCGCCGAGCTGGATGGTGCCAGGGCCATAGAACTGAGCATGGCCGCCGAGGTCGGTCATAGCGGTCTCGAAGGAAAGACGAGTGCGGGTGGAGACCTGCTGGAAGATCATGCCAAGGCTCTTGTTGCGGAGCAGGTGCGGATAATAACCGTCAACCTTGATGGCCTTCTTCATTGCCAGACCAAGATCCTCGATAGCCAGGATCTGCTCTTTGGTGAAGTCGTTGGTGTCGATGAAATCCTTAGGCAGTGCCATGTCGATTTCCTTTCCGCCGGTCTTGCCGACTATTACTATGAGGCGCTCGAACATCACGCCTCGTGTTGACAAGACCATCATTCACCCGTATGCAATTTTTACCTAGTTTATTCGGGATTAAAGACCGTTCATGGAGTTACACCCCCTCTAAACCAATATAAACCCGCAGGTCAAGAGTTTACAGGGGGTTTACCATCTAGAACCGCGAACGGTATACGGCTATGCTGTATCTCGGCGCCTAATCCGCAATGAAACGAAGGGTTGAGACGTCTATATCCCACAAGGTATACAGAGCTCGGCCATAGAATAAATGAGATGGGACGGTGACAGATGAACACCCTGATGTTCTTCTATACCCTAGCGATACTCGTGATCTGTATTGTGACGGCGGTGCTCTCGCTTGCCGCCTATGCCTCGTCTCGTCGACGCTTCTTTATCTATGGCAGCGGCGTATTTATCTGCTATGCCATCGAGATGACCGAGATTTTCTTTTTTGAATACACGCTGCAAAACCAGAGTTTTCCAGCCAGCGACTATTACTCAATTACCATGCCTGTGTTGCGGACCTTTGTGGCGACCGCTTCGCAGGCTTTTATTTGGCTCATTGCCATGGATTTGCTCGACAAGCATTCAAAAAAGCAGTTTGTCATTCCCGTCGCAACGTTCTTGCTGAGCGAGCTGCTGATTATCGTCGCTGTCCCCTACGGCCCCATTCATCAATGGCTCTACTACACGATGCGTCAGGTATTCCTTGTTTTCGTGGGGCTATATATCTTTTGGACGGCACGCAAGAGCACGCAAGTCGAGCTGAAGGCACGCGTTAACAACCAACGAAAGCACCTGATTATCGGCGCTATTCTGGTCGGTTGCATCGTTGCCGAGGATTTCTACAACATTCTGATTGTCCCCATGAGTCTGGCGCCCTCTTGGCTGCAACTATATCTGTCCGAGCGCAACTTTAGCGAAAACGTCTTTGCCTGCTACTTTGCGATTCTGCTGATCATCTACTCCTACCACGTGCTTTCAATCCGCATGCAGGAGGCGCCCGAGGAAAAGAACGTCAGCGATCTTGATCGACACATCGAAGAGCAGATGCCCTTCTATCGCAACGCCTACAAGCTCTCCAACCGTGAGACCGAAGTTATGCGTCTGGTCGTACTGGGCAAATCGAACCAAGAGATCGCTGACGAGCTATTCCTTGCCGTGGGCACCGTCAAGACCCACATCCACAACATCCTGGTCAAAACCGAACAGCAAAACCGCACGACGCTCATCCTCCACTTTTGGAAGCGATAACCTGCCAAAAAGGGACAGGTTTATTTTGGCAGGTTTTATCTGGGCAAACGCCAAAAACCGCCGCGAGGGAGCTACTTTCCCTCGCGGCGGTTTTCTAGCAGTAAAACCAAGTGAGTAGGCTTTTGGCGGGATGCCGAGCACACCTCAAAACGCCACAGCCCTGACCTGCGATTTTATTGAGCACTTGCCGCGATGTGCTCGGCAGGTTCAAAAAAGTCTACTCACTTGCATCCGAAACGCACCAGATAGGCAAAAATAACCGCCGCAAGAGGTCCCCAGCCCCTTCGCGGCGGTCACACGCCTCTGGTTTTGCGACCGTTTTGCCCGCTTGTTATTCGCTGTAGCGGGTAGCGATGGCAGCTTGTACCATGCCGGCGCTCATGAGGTAGGTCACCAGGAAGTAGCCACCGTATGCTGCCAGGAAGATTGCACAGGTGAGGCCCACGGTGCCACCGATGCTCATATCTCCGAATATGCTCACCAGCTCGATAATCACCTTGAGCGCCACAAAGGAGTGCGCCAGGCCCACTGCCAGCGGGAACAAGAAGAATACCGCTTGCTGCGCCATCACCGAATGGCGAATCTGGCGGTCGTCACAGCCGATCTGCGCCAGCACACGATAGCTGCGGCTGCCGTCGGCCACATTGGAGAGCTGCTGGATCGACAGTATCGCCGCGCACGCAACGACCAGTACAAAGCCAATGTAGATGGCCAGATAGCTAATCATGCCGTTCATTTGCGCTGCTTGCGTGTACATCTCGGAGCGTGTGATGAAGATTCCCCATGACCCTGGCTCCTTGCCGTCAACGAGCAGATTGTCGAGCAAAGTGTATTTAATGCTCTCGTCTGCCTCGGTCGTATCCATCCCCTGTTTGTAATTAACGAGCAGGCTACTGGAATACGGCTGCAGATTAAGTTGGGACAACAGCTCGTCGGCAACGACGACGGTACCCGGGTTACTGCCCATCGCCGAGTTGGCGATGGCCGCCGTGTCCTTGTCCGACTTATCGGTTGCGGGCTTGAGCTCATGCCCGCCCAAGGTGAGGGTATGGCCGCCGGCCATGTACTTGGTGTACAGGTCGCCCAGCTCACCGCCCATATCACACGTAAGCAGGTACTGGTCGCGGCCAATGCTCACCGGCTCCTCGCCCATCATCTGGCGCAGTTTGTTGTACTGGCTCGCCGGCGTCACAAACAGACCCATCGTATCGGCATTGCTACCCCCGAGCGCCTTGGGGAGCTTTTCGCCCATGGTCTTGCACATCTCACCCGCAGACACCGAAGGATTCGAACCGCCAAACGGGTAACTCAGATACGAATCGATCTGAACATGCTCACCGGCAACATCGGCGATATTGACCTTCTTGCCGGTCTCGTCGTTGTTGTCCGCCGACTTGCCCTTGCCGTGCCATGCGGAGTACAAATCGACCGTTGTATCGGCTAGCACCATGCGGTCGGCTTCAGACGGATTGACATATTCTTTGTAGTAGTCGAGCGTATCGGGCGTGTAATAGACATACGTCTGAGACACGTCAACAGGGTTATAGCGCTCCAGGTTTTCATTCATCACGTTGGCAATTGACATACCGCACGTCACCGAGGTGATGGCCAAAAACAGGAGCATCGCGATGACGCCCATCGAAAAGCACACCGTGTTGACCTTGGCCGCAAGCTGGCGCACGGTAAACATGTTGAGGCCGCGCCAATACACGCCGCGCAGGCTCTGCAGCAGCTTGATGAGCATGCCCGAGAGTCCCCAGAACAGGGCAAAGGTGCCCACGGTAACCATAGCGGTCGTAATACCAAACTGGTTCATGGCCTCTTGCAGCTTGCTGTCCGTCGCGGTTAGCGGGAACCCATCACGTAGCAGACGGTAATAGGCCACGCCCACAAGCACCGCGCCCACGGCAAAGATGGCAATCGCGATCCAGGGGTTGCGTGTCTTGATGCTCTCGTTGCGACGCTCGGCACCCATAAGCTCGATGAGTTTGGTACGACGCACGGCGCGAAGGTTCAGCAGTAGCGTGAGCACAAACATTACGAGCATGCAGGCAAGGGTCAGATTGAACGCATGCATCGAGAAAAAGAAGTGGAAATTGGCGATTTGTGTCTTAAAGAGCGAGGCCGTAAAGAACGTCATGAGCTGGGAGAGTCCCACACCCAGCACAATGCCGGCGACAAAGGCCACGACCGAAACGATCACGGTCTCGAGCGCCATGATCGTGGCGACGCGCCCGCGCCCCATGCCGAGCACCTGGTACAGGCCAAACTCCTTCTTGCGGCGTTTCATGATGAAGTTATTGGCGTACACCATCAAAAAGGCCATGACGCCGGCCAAAAAGTACGTCAGGTCGCCGAGTATGCTGCCCATAACCTGCGCCAAGCCCTCTTCATCGATGCCGGCGATGTCGACCTGCATCGAGATGGTGTTAAAGGCATAGAAGACCGTGACGCCCAGGGTGAGCGTCAAAAGGTAGACGAGGTAGTCGCGGCCGGCGCGGCGAACGTTGCCCCAAGCGAGTTTACAGAGCATCGGAGCCCTCACCGCCCATCATGGCAACGACCTCCATAATGCGGTCGAAGAACTCTCGGCGGTCGGTGTCGCCGCGGCGCAGCTCGGTGAAGATCTTGCCGTCGCGGATAAACAGCACACGGCTCGTGTAGCTGGCGGCAAAGCTATCGTGCGTGACCATGAGCACGGTAGCGCGTAGGCGGCGGTTAAGGGCCTCCAGGCTCTCGAGCAGCAGGCGAGCGCTCTTGGAATCGAGGGCGCCGGTGGGCTCGTCGGCCATGATCATGGTGGGGTCGGTGACGAGCGCACGAGCCGCGGCAACGCGCTGCTGCTGGCCGCCGGACATCTGGTAGGGATACTTGTCGAGCACCTGACTGATGGACAGGCGCGCTGCCACATCCTGCACGCGGGTCGAGATCTCTGCCGAGTTTGTGCGGGCAATGGTGAGCGGCAGGGCGATGTTCTCGCGTGCCGTGAGCGTATCGAGCAGGTTGGAGTCCTGGAAGATAAAGCCGAGCTCCTCGCGGCGAAACTGCGAGAGCTTGGCCTGCTTCATGCGCGTCACGTCCTGCCCGTTGATGCGGATCGTGCCGCTCGTGGCGCTATCGATGGTCGACACGCAGTTGAGCAACGTCGACTTGCCCGAGCCCGAAGCGCCCATGATGCCAACAAATTCACCGCGGTTGACGGTAAAGCTGACGTCGTTGAGCGCACGGGTCACGTTGCCCAGCGCTCCATATACCTTTTCGAGATGCGCGACCTCCAGTACCGGGGTCGCCATGTGCGTGGTTTGCATACCGAGTCCTTTCTTGCGATTAGTCTACGGCATCTATAGTCGCAAGAAGACGAGTCGGCTACCATCGATATGGCTTACGCTTGCCTTACCGTTGTGTAAGGTAGGGGTAGCTAGCCTGCCACGTGATGATATTGAGAGAGGACTCCTGTTGAAGACTGTTCATGTTGCCGCTGGGATCATTCGCAAAGAAGGATCCGATGAGCTGCTTGCCGTGCAGCGCGGCTACGGCGACATGCAAGGACTTTGGGAATTCCCGGGCGGCAAGCTCATGCGCGGCGAGACACCCGAAGACGCCGTGCGCCGCGAGCTCATGGAAGAGCTGCAGGTAAAAGTTACCAACCTGCGCGATTTCTATACCGTTGAGTATGACTACCCCGATTTTCATCTCTCCATGGAGTGCTACTACTGCTCGCTCGCCGATGAATCCGATGAGCCTCAGAAACATGACCGACAGCTCGATATCCGCTGGATTCCGCGCGCCTCGCTTGCCACGGTGGAATGGATGCCCGCCGACAAGGGGCTTATCGATGCCCTGATTGAGCTGAAGGAAGACCGACTCGAGACAAGCTCCGCCGATGACGCCGTGCCCAACACAGCCGACAAACCCGCCACCAAACCCAAGCGCGCACCTAAGCGCCGCAGCAAGAAGCGTCCCAAGCCCGGTCTGCTCGACGGCATCGATACCTCGGACCTCTCCGCTGACGAGCGCGAACTGGTCCGCCGTCGCGCCGCCATCAAAAAGTCCATGAAGGGCAACAAGCGCGCCAATACCAAGCCAGAGCTGCTCGTTCGCCAGCGCCTGCGCGCAGCGGGCCTCACCGGCTATCGCCTGGAATGGAAGGTTCCCGGCAAGCCCGACATCGCCTTTCCTGGGCGCAAGATTGCCATCTTCGTCAACGGCTGCTTTTGGCACCGCTGCCCCAAGTGCAACCCTAGCCAGCCCAAGCGCAACGTTGAGTTTTGGGAGGCAAAGTTCCGTCGCAACGTCGAGCGCGACCGCGCTGCCGTGGCAGCACTCACTCAAATGGGCTGGACACCCATAACCATCTGGGAATGCGAACTCAAAAAGGACCGCATCGACGCCACCATGGAAAAGGTCATCGAACAGGTGCGGGCCGCAGAGCCGCAGCGCTAGGAACGAGCCGTCCACACGCCCCACACAGGCGAACCACACCCGCGCCACAAACCTTAGAAAGCCCTTAAGCTCAAAACCTTTCAAGAGTGTTACTCGATAGCCTTGAGCTGCGGTTTCATGGTTACATCAAACCTGATTAAGCCTTTCTTTAGCGCTTCTTTGCAACAGCCGCGGCATAATACTGCCAACGCACGGGACCTAGCAGCAAACCCCGTGCGCAACCTTTTGGTGGACATCGAGGAGGCCGCATAAGCATGCATTCTTCCAATGACGCAACACAGCAGCCATCCCTAAAATATGCAAACCTTTTCTCCTTCCCCCCGACACAGAGAAACAGTCTCCTCGACTCCCCCGCCACAAAAGCCAAACGCTCAACAAACCAGAGCCACAACTTGCGAGCATCGTTCGAAAAGCTCCAAGCATCTCTAGACAAGGCGTTCCCCGAACAGGCAAGAGCAATCTAAGCCCATCGCGCTTTATACTGATGCCATGCGAAACATGGATCACATAGAATTGCACCGCGGAGGACGCGAGGAAGCGTTTCCCGAGACCGCCGAAGACTGGCCCTATATTGCCGAACGCGCAGAATTCGCTCGCTATCCGGGCAATTCCGTCCCCTGGCACTGGCATTCCGAAGTCGAGCTTTTCTACATGGAGCAGGGAGCGATTGACTATCGAACGCGTGCGGCTCATGAACACGTGCGCTTTGAGGAAGGGTCCGCCGGCTTTATCAACGGCGGCGTTTTGCACAGCACGCTGCAATCAGCCAATTCGGCACCAGCCATTCAAATGTTGCATATCTTTCAGCCGTCGATGCTCGGCGATCCCGCGGGACGTCTCCAAAAGCGCTACATCAATCCATTACTTCAATGTCGAGGCGTCGATGTGCTCAAATGGTCGCCCACCAACCCCGACGATATGCCCTTTATCGATTTGCTGAAGAGCTCCTTTAGCCACGACCTTCAACGGCCGCAGAACGAGATGGCGCTTCGAAATAACTTGTCAGAGCTCTGGATTCAGATTTACGCCAAGGCCGAACCGCTCTTTTCCTCCGACGGCGCCTCTTGGATGACCGGCCGCGACGTACAGTTCAAGGGAATCCTGGACTTTATCCGCGCAAACTATGCAGCCGCTATAGATGTGCCCCAGATGGCATCTGCAGCCGGCGTAAGCGAAAGAGAGTGTTACCGCATTATCGAAACTTGTGCAGGAACGACCCCGGCGGCATATCTACGCGCATACCGCATAAACCGTGCTTGCGAACTTTTGGCACACACCACGCGAACGGTACAGACAGTCGCGCGCCAATGCGGATTTATAACAGCAAGCCATCTTGGCCAGGTATTTAAAGAACAAATGGGGTGCACTCCTTCGAGCTATCGAGCAGCGAGGCAGAATCTCGATAGCACCAGGCAGAAATCCCGCTAGCCTTTCTTCTGTCACCGCATCAAACTTGCAGGCAAACAACAGAGAGGAGCAATCATATGAAGCACTTTGAACATATCGTATTTGACGTTGATGGGACATTGGCAGATACAGAAGAAAGCGTTCTATCATCGCTTGTCCAGATTGTCCAAGAAGAGACCAGCAAAACGCTTCCCCGACACGAGCTTGACTTTGCCCTCGGCATACCCGGCAAGGATGCCCTTGAGAAACTTGGGATCTACTCGCAGGCAACGTTGGATCGCTGGTGCCAAGTTGCCGCCAGCTTTAAAAGCACCATCAGCGTGTTTCCAGGTTTGCTTGAAGTCATCGCAACACTCGCCGATAGCGGCTGCAAACTTGGCATCGTCTCCTCACGTGCGCGCGACGAATACGCAGAAGAAATTGCACCCCTTGGCTTCGATAAGTATTTTGAGCACATCATCCTTGTCGAAGACACAACCGAACACAAACCCGCGCCCGCGCCCATGCTCGAATATCTCCGACGTACGGGCGCGAATCCCAACAGCGTCATCTACATTGGCGACACCGTCTACGACGAACAATGCGCAACTTCAGCAGGGGTCAGTTTTGCCCGAGCAGCATGGGGATCACACCAAGACATCCCAAACGCCACCTACAACCTCAAAACCCCCAACGACCTGCTAACCCTAACAACCAAGTAACCCCCGCGCCCCACCCTTTCAGCCCCAACACCACAAGGGCGATTGAGCAGGACGGTTTGGGCGGGTCCCGTACTTGGTTTCCAAAATCATTCCGCAGCGCGAAGGCTTCTTATTATTTTCAGACCTAACGCCACAAGGGCGACGACCTCGAGTAGGTCAACCTGGGAGGGACGAGGGCTTAGTTCCCCAATCTTTCCGCAGGGGGCAAAAAGCAACGTCTTATTTTTCCGACACTAACGCCACAAGGGCGATTGAGCAGGAC
>DBFDDV010000119.1:0-19048 GCA_048302525.1 Collinsella sp.
ACCCGCATAGCGGGTGGTTTCTGATGCGGCGCGCTGCGCGCCCCGCACAGGCTAAAGCCTCTAAAAGAGAAGAGGCGGGGCATGCCCCGCCTCTTACACCACATCTCTGCGCGCTACCCTCCCAGAGGCGAAAAAGCAAAAAACAGCCCCCGTTTTAGCGTCGTCAGAGCCAAAACGGGGGCCGTTCCATGCTTCGGTTAACTGATAAAGACCTTTACCTTGCTGAATACTCTCAATTTTGCACGGCGCAGGCGGGGGTACCTTTGCCCACGGCAGGACATAGAAGCCAAGCGCCAACTTGCTGGCAAGCTCGTGTCGGCAGTTCCGGCCTTTCCTTTGCCTAGCGCGACCCTCGCGAAGCGCGTGAGCGATAGGGAAAGGAAAGGCCGGGGCGAGCAGCCCGCGGCGTAGCCAGTGTTCGCGTTACGGCAGAATATGGAAGCCCAAAGCGGCGATATCCTTGGCAAAGCCGCGGACGGTGTCGAGCGAGACCTCGTACGGGTCGCGACCAATGTTCTTGCGCTTGGCCAGGATGCTGTTGGGCACCGTAATGATCTGGCAACCGCAGGCCTCGGCCTGGTAAATGTTGATGAGCTCGCGCGTGGACGCCCACAGGACCTCGCAGTTGGGCTTTGCGGCGGCCTTCTTGACCGACTCCGTCATAAACGGAATGGGGTCGACGCCGGTATCGGCGATGCGGCCGGCAAAGAGCGAGATGATGGACGGCGTCTCGGCGTCGACGGCCTCGACCATCTCATCAACCTGCGTAGGCGTAAAGATGGTGGTGACGTTGACCTTGATGCCGTCGGCCGAAAGCTTGCGCACCAGCTCGGCGGTGGACTCGCCCTTGGTGGTCACGCACGGAATCTTGACGTAGACGTTCTCGGCCCAGGTAGCGATCTCGCGCGCCTCGACCTCCATGGTCTCGACGTCGTCGGCAAAGACCTCAAACGAGACGGACACATCGGTGATGTGGGCCAGGACCTCCTTGGCAAACGCGCGGTAATCCGTCACGCCGCCCTTCTTCATAAGGGACGGGTTGGTCGTGAAACCCTGAACGTTGCCGTTCTCGTACATGTCGAGCATGCCCTCGAGGTTTGCACCGTCAGCGAACACCTTGATTGCCATCTGCCTGATTCCTTTCGCTTGCACATGGGCGTTAAACTGCTAAACACTTTACCTACGTTTATCAAGGCGTGAGCTGCGGTTTTTTATCTTCTCGGCGAACGGTATAAACACCTCAGTGTTTGGATTGATAAATCGATTGAGCATGCAAAAGCAAAGAGTCGCAGTTTGAGCAAACGTCAGAACGTGGGATTCATTAGATGAGGCCGAAATGCTGCATCGCTGTGACGGTGCCGTCGTGTGCGACATCATCAGTCACGTAGTCGGCGAGCGCCTTGACCTCGGGCATAGCGTTGCCCATGGCGACAGCCGTCTCGACGGCAGCGAGCATGCCCAGGTCGTTGCCCGAATCGCCAAAGCCAAAGGTGCGCGCGTTGCCGGTGCGACCCAGGTATTCCAGCGCTCGCGCCACGCCCACGCCCTTGTCAATGCCCTTGGGGCTCAGCTCGCGATTCTGGCCACCGGTGTTGCACAGCTCAAACTCGCGATCGATAAAGCCGTCATCGTTGGCTACGCGAGCCAAACTGGGCACATTGAGGCATACCTTGCCCACGCGCAGGCTGCCGTCGATGCGCATCTCCTCGGCGCTGTGCACCACAGAAGTGCCAATCAGAGACGGCTGCTCAACACCCGCGGGTTCCAGGGCAAAAGTAGCCACGTTGGTCTCGAAAAAGGCCTCAATCCCTGCGGCGGCCATACGGCGTGCAAGCTCCTCGATAACGTACTCGTCAAAGCAGTCCTCATGCACCACGCGGCCCTCAACCTCGAGCGTCGCTCCCGCCATGGCAACGACACCCGCCGGGTTCAGCGCACGCAGGCCGTCGGCAATCAGCCACAAGGGGCGACCCGTGCAGATAAATGCCTTGTGCCCTGCGTCGTGCAGACGATGAAACGCCTCGATCACCGCCTGCGAGGGGCGAACCGCCGAAAAGTCCTTGTCGGTCATGTTGTCGGGATCGAACGACGTCAGCGTGCCGTCCACGTCAAAAAAGAGCACGGCAGAATCGGGGCACGCATCAATCATATGGGTTCCTTTCGGGGGCGAGAGTAAACGAAGCATCCATCATATAATGGAGCGACGCAACCAGAGAGGTCACCCATGGAATTTTACGCAAGCTGCCCCGAGGGCTTTGAGTCCGCACTCGCCGATGAGCTTAAACGCCTCGGGCTTTCGCATGTTCGCCGGCTGAAGGGCCGCGCTACATTTGAGGGCGAGCTCGAAGAAGGCTACCGCGCCTGTCTGTGGTCGCGCCTGGCGAGCCGCGTGTTCGTGGTGCTCGGGCGCTTTGAGGCGCAGGATGCCGATGAACTGTACGATAGCGTTTACGACATCGCCTGGGAGAGCATCGTCCGCCCCGGCGCCACCATTGCCATCACCGCCCGCGGCGTGACCGAGCAGCTGCGCAACACGCGCTTCTCGGCCCTGCGCGCCAAGGACGCGCTGTGCGACCGTCTGGCCGAGACCACGGGCCGTCGCGCCGATGTCGACGCTGCCGATCCCGACGTTCACCTGTTGCTTTCGCTGCGCCAGCGCCGCGCGAGCATCAGCCTGGACCTTTCGGGCGACCCACTGTTCAAGCGCCTGCCGCCCGCGGCGACCCGTGCCGGCGAGGGTGCGCACGTGTTGCGCCCCGACTACGCCGCCCTGGTGCTGGCGCAGGTCGGCTGGACCGCACTGTGCGAGCGCGAGTTGACGGCCGACGATTACGAGAATGAAGCCCTTCCCACGCTAATCGATGCCTCGTGCGCCGGCGGCGGCCTGTTGCTGGAAGCCGTGAACATTCTGACCGACCGCGCCCCGGGCGCCGCACGCGAGCGCTGGGGCTTTGAGGGCTGGCAGCTACACGACGCCGCTCTGTGGGAGCAGCTGCTTGCCGAGGCGCGCGAGCGCGAGGCGGCAGCGCGCGAGCGCCAGGCGCGCATCGTGGCCATGGACATTGACCCCACCGCCCGCAAGACCGCCGAGCGCATGGTCAAGTGTGCCGGCTACAAGCGCTTTGTCGATTTTTGCGCCGCTAAGTCCGCCACCGTGCTGGACCACGCGGGCGCCGTCGCCGGTGCCGCCGTGGTCGCAGACACCACCGAGACCCCGCTTTCGCTCATGCACGACGCCATGACTCTCATCGGCGAGCTGCGCCGCGCGCCCGAGCTCGCTTCGGCACCGGTCGCCGCACTCACCCGCGATGGCCTTATGGCCCGCGCGCTCCATGCCGAGCCCGCGCGCTCCATCGCCGTCATGCCCAATAACGAGGAGGCGACTATTGAGGTTTGGCCCTCGCTCGACCACGCTGCCGCGGCATTCGAAGCTGCGACCAGCGCAAACGCCGAGAAACAGACCACGGACGCCGTGGACGAAGCCGCCAACACCCCCATGCCTGAACCTGCCGCCACGCTCGACCTGGGCGACGGCAAGCCGCTGCCCGTGCTCATCCCGGAGTCCGAGCAGTTCGCCAACCGCCTGCGCAAGAATGCCCGTCTGCGCCGCAAGTGGGCCAAGCGCGAGGGCGTGAGCTGCTACCGCGTCTACGATGCCGACCTGCCCGATTACTCCGCCGCCATCGACCTGTACGAGGGCTGCCCGCAGACGCCGGGCCGCTGGCTCGTCATCGCCGAATACGCCGCGCCAAAGACCATCGACCCCGCACTGGCCCAGGCCCGCATGCTCGACATTCTGGCCATCGCACCGCGCATCCTAGATGTTCCCGCCGAGCATGTGCACGCCAAGGCCCGCATGCGTTCGCGCGGCGGCTCGCAGTACGGCAAGCAGGGCGCCGGCAAGGGCGCATCGGGCGAGCGCGCCAACATCGCGCGCCGTCGCCTGCCGCTCATCGAAGAGGGCGGACTCACCTTTGCCGTCAACTTTGACGACTACCTGGATGTTGGCATCTTCCTGGACCACCGCGTCACCCGCAGCCTGGTGCGCGAGCACGCCAAACAGGCGCGCCGCTTCCTCAATCTGTTCGCCTACACCGGCACCGCCACCTGCTATGCGGCAGACGGCGGCGTCGAGGAGACCGTGACGGTCGACCTTTCCAACACCTACCTGGACTGGGCCGAGCGCAACATGCGACAGAACGGCTTTGTGGGCCCGCAGCATCACTTTGTGCGCGACGACGTGCTTGCCTGGATTCGCGACCAGCGCCAGACGCGCAACCGCTGGGACCTGATCTTTGTCGACCCGCCCACGTTCTCGAACTCGTCCAAGATGGGCCGCCGCACCTGGGATGTCCAGCGCGACCATGTTGAGCTTTTGGCCGGCGTATCGCGCCTGCTCGCACAGGGCGGCCACGCCATCTTTAGCTGCAACCTGCGTGGCTTCCGCCCCGAGACGCGCAAGCTCGCGCGCGCGGGCGTCGTGCTGGAGAACATTACGGCGCAAACCATCCCAGAGGACTTCGCGCGCAACCAGAAGGTGCACCATTGCTATATCGTGCGCCGCCTGCCCATCGAGGACGCCATGGCCGAGGTCGGCTTTAGCGCCGAGGAGATTGCCGAGCGAACCGAGGAGCTGCGCAACCCCGAGGCGCGCAAGCCTCGCGCAACGGCGCCCGCGCACGCGCAGACCGGTGACCGAGGACCGCACTGCGACGACAAGCCTGCCTGCTCAGGCAAGCCCAAAAAGAAGAAGTTCTACGCCAGCAAGCCCAAGGACAAATAGACAAAGTTGCGGTGGAATACGGACTGTTTTGCCTGGAATTAGGCAAATTTAGACCGTATTTCACCGCAACTCATATTGGGATGGCGGATGCCGACCTATCCCTGGATGACCAATCGGTAACCAATACCCACGTGCGTCTGGATATAGCGCGGATGCGCGGGGTCGGACTCGATCTTCTTGCGCAGCGTGCCCATAAAGACGCGCAGGCTCGCCAGGTCGCTCTTAGTTGCCGTGCCCCAAATCTCGTGCAGGATAAACTGGTGCGTCAGTACCTTGTCGGCGTTATGCGCCAGCAGGCACAGGAGCTTATACTCGATCGGCGTCAGATGCAGTTCCTCGCCATCCATCGTGGCGATGCCGGCATCAAAATCGATATGCAGCTCACCGGTATCGAACGAGCCCTCGGAGACAACGCCGCCCGTCTGCGCATACGAAAGGCGCCTGAGCGTCGTGCGAATGCGCGCGAGCAGTTCCTCGACCGAAAACGGCTTGGTCAGGTAGTCGTCGGCACCGGCATCGAGCGCGCGGATTTTGTCCGCGTCCTCGCTGCGCGCCGAGACCACGATAATCGGCATGCCCGACCATGCGCGCACCGACTCCACCACCTTGACGCCGTCCATATCGGGCAGGCCCAGATCGAGCAGCACAATGCTCGGCGTCTGCGACGAGGCGGCGGCGATAGCGGCATGGGCGGTCTCCACAGCCATATGGCGCAAGCCGTGCGCCTCGAGCGCGGCAACAATAAGATTGCGGACGGCGGGGTCGTCCTCAACGACCAAGATGAGCGGTTTTACGGCAGAGTTCGGCACAGCGCTACTCCTTATCAAACGAAACGTCGGCGGCAGGAAGCTCAATCGTAAAGACCGAGCCGTGCGGGTCCGCCGCGGCAACCTCTATGCTACCGCCATGTGCCAACGCAATGGAACGGCAGAGCGAAAGACCCAGGCCAACGCTGCGGTGGCTGTCGGCCAGACCATGGTTGGCGGTATAGAACGACTCAAAGATCCGCTCGCGATCCTCGGGTGCGATGCCCGGACCATCATCGGCCACCGAGCACGCCACGCGTCCATCGTCGACGCTAATCGAAATCACGATATGCGAACCCGCGGGCGTATAGGTGATGGCGTTGTTCACCAGATTGACCACCAGCTGCACCATCAGGCGCGCATCGACGTTGACGAGCGCCGGCTCATCGCACGCCACCACCTTAAGGTCGTGCTCGCGCACGGCCGGATTTACGTGGCGCAGCGCCTCCTCGACGATATCGTCCATGAGCTCGAGCGTGGTCGACAGGCGCATACCGCCACCCTCGAGCTTGGTGATGGCGAGCAGATTCTCGACGGTGGCGTTGAGCCACAGCGCATCCGAGCGAATGGATAGAAGCAGGCCGCGGCGCGTCTGGGCATCGAGCACCGCGGTGCCGGTCGAGCCCTGGTCGAGCAGCACGTCGGCATTGCCCGAAATACTGGTGAGCGGCGTACGCAGATCGTGCGAGATGGAGCGCAGTAGGTTGGCGCGCAGCTGCTCGTTTTTTGCAAGCACCGCCGCCTCCTCGCGGGCCTCCATGGCGCGAGCGCGATCAAGTGCCAGCTCGCCTTCGCTCACGATGGCATCGGCAAGTGTTCGCTCCTCGTGCGTCAGCACGTCGGGCTCGGCAACGATAGCCAGCACGCCCACCACCGAGGCGGGGTCGCCCGAGCGCGCGAAGCCGTCGCCTGTGCGAACCGTCAGGTAGATGCCATAAAACGCCGAGCCGCCAAACGTGGCGTCGAGCGGCGTTCCCACATAGGCGGACGCCGAGAGCCGCGGCGGCATCTGCGGCGCCAGTTCGTGCACCGGTGCAGCATCGCCCACGGCCGTGTATGTCGAACGCGGCAGCAGGTCATCGCCCTCGGCGTCGGCGCTGTACCACACGACCGGACAGCCCGAAAGACGCGCCAGCTGCGTGGCCATGGCGTGAACGATCTGCTGCTCGTCGGCGCAGCGCTGCAGCATGCGGTTGGTCTCGAGCACCATATGCGTGCGACGGTCGCTGGCGGCAGCCTGCGCCAAGGCCCGGCGCAGGGCTAACGCAATCGAGCTCGATACAAGCGAGACCACAAACATGATGAAGAACATGCCGGGATAGCCGCGGTCGATAAGCGACAGCGAGTAGCGCGGGTCGACAAACAAGAAGTTGTAGAGCGCCACGGCGGCAGCCGAGCTCAGCAAGCAATACAGGCGACTCCAGGTAAAGAATGCGCACAGCTGCACGGCGAACACATAGACGATCATGATGCTCGGCGCGAGACCCGGATGGTCGAGCAGCGCGCCCACAATCGTCGCCGCCACCAACAGCCCCACCGACACGCAGGCGTCATACAGAGGAGTGCGGCGCGTCAGCGTTGTGCGCCGCCACCAAAAGCTATCGGCAATATCGCCGTCCGTACGGACGTCCATCAGCGCCCCGCCCCTCTCTCAAAAACAAAAACCACCACAAAGGGACAGGCACCTTTGTGGTGGTTTCCCTTGTGGTGGTTCCAAGTGTATAGCCTTTGCAACCGGCGGTCGCTAGACAAACAGCACGTGCGCGAGTAGGGCACACACGCACACTGCTCCAAATACCAGTGCCACAATCGAGATCACGCGGTCGGCCATATCCATGTTGGCCCGATTCGTAAAGAACCGATCTTCGGCGGCATCGGCGCGTGCCTCGCGCACCAGCTCGGTCGCAAGATCGCAACCGTCAAGCACCTTTGCATCCATGGTTTCCTCCCAGGACTCAATCCCCGTCAATACAAGCCCGCCCGTTCGCAGACAAACCTCGAGCGTCGACTACGGCCGCTCGTTGGGAGCCAGGCGCTGCATCTTGTTCACGGCCTTAAACTTGGTGAACAGCGGCACGTACTCAAAGCTCACGTTGGAGTTCTCCAGGCCGTACCAGCGTGCGGGCGTGCCGGCGGCGCGGCGGATGATGTACTTGAGCGTGATGGCCGTACGCTCGCTGGGCTCCACATCGCTTTCGGGTGCCAGAAGCTTACGGATCAGGACGAACTTGAACGTACCGATGTTACCCGGATCCTTGTAGACCGAGTAGTCATGCGTCTGCGGCGGCAGCTCGCCGGTGGCAGCCAGGTCCTGAAAGACCTGACGCAGATAGGCATTGACGCGCTGGTTAATCTTGTAGCCCAGGTACAGATGCACGCGGAACACGTAGTCAGTGCCGAACGTCTCGACCGAATAGGCAAAGGTATGCGGCTCGTCCATGGTCTCGACATTCACGAACCACCAGGCGCGAGCGCGCTTGGGATGCTTGTCCAGAATCGAGTAGACGATATCGCGGTCGATGTAGTCGGTATGGGTGTCCTTGGTCAGGTACACGATGTTGTCGCTCATGCGCTCGTAACGGTCGTCGTCGCGCAGACGCTTGAGCTGCGGCAGGTAGCTACGCAGCGGCAGCAGCGTAAACTGGCGCTGCTCGACCGCCGTGCCGTTGTACCAGCACACCATAATGCCCATGATGAGTGCAGCCATGAGGATGGTGAAGTAGCCGCCGTGGAAGAACTTGGTGAGCGAGCTCACAAAGAAGAAGCCTTCGAGCAAAAGGAAGAAGGCCGCGAAGATCCACGGAGCAACCTTGAGCTTGCGCTCCTCGTGCAGGTAGAAGAAGAGCAGCAGCGTGGTGCACATCATAGTCAGCGTAATGGCAAGGCCGTAGGCGGCTTCCATATGCGCCGAGTTCTGGAACAGCAGCACCACGATGACGCAGCCGACAAGCATGACGTTGTTGACCATGGGGATGTAGAGCTGGCCTTTGGTCTCGGCAGGGTAGAAGACCTGCATGTGCGGCATGAGGTCCAGACGGCTGGCCTCGGACACCAGCGAGAATGCACCGGTGATGAGCGCCTGCGAGGCAATGATGGCCGCGACGGTGGAAAGGCCTACGGCAAACGGGCGCAGGCCCGGGGCGAGCATCTGGTAGAACGGGTTGAGGTCGGCAATGCCCATGAGCTCGGGGTTGGCAGCGTTGTTCATAAGCCAAGCGCCCTGGCCCATATAGGAAAGCAGCAGGCAGCACTTAACGAACGGCCAGGTAGCGTAGATGTTGCCGCGACCGACGTGGCCCATGTCGGAGTAGAGCGCCTCGGCACCAGTGGTGGCGAGGAAGCAGCTGCCCAGAATCATGATGCCCGCGTGGTTGTTGGGGCTCAACAAAAAGGCGATGCCGCGCACCGGGTTGAGGCACAGCAGCACCGCGGGGTGCTGGAAGACAAAGAACAGACCCGTGCCGCCCAGGAACAGGAACCACAGCGTCATGATGGGGCCAAAGGCGTGACCGATCTTGGCCGTACCGATGCGCTGCACCAAGAAGAGCGCGATGATGATGGCGAGCGTAATGGCGACGACGCGGCCCTGATCATCACCGAGCACGGCATGGACCGCCGGGATGGTGCGCAGGCCCTCGATGGCCGTGGTAACGGTAACGGCCGGCGTCAGGATGCCGTCGGCGAGCAGCGCGGCGCCACCCAGCATGGCAGGGATAATAAGCCACTTTCCGCAGCGCTTGACCAGGCTGTACAGGGCAAAGATGCCGCCCTCACCATGGTTATCGGCGCGCAGCGAGATGAGCACATACTTGATGGTGGTCAGCAGCGTGACCGTCCACACGACAAGGGAGAGCGCGCCGAGCACGAACTCCTCCGTGACGCTTCCGATGCCGCCGTTGCCGGCGACGAGCGCCTTGGTTACATACATGGGGCTGGTGCCGATATCGCCATACACCACGCCCAGCGTGACGAGCATCGCCGAGATGCTCACAGGAATCGCAGCGTGCGAGGCTGCCTCCTTGGCCTTTTGTTCCATAAGCCGGTTTCCTCCCAACTTTAATGTTCGAAGGAATTATAGGTAATCGTCCTATGTTTGAATGGCACTGTTTTCCCAGCTAGATAAACATTTATACGGCCTTTAGGCCACCGCGGCGATATGGAATGTGACAAAGGGACTGTCCCTTTGTCACATCCGTCATTTTCCGAGCCAGTTTTTGAACCACCACTCCATGGAGCGGCTCATCTCGGCCATAAAGGGACTGGTGTGTTTGCGGGTGTAGATATCCACCACGCGCTCGCCCACCTCGCGGGCATGCGGGCGAAACATCGCATCCATCTCGGCCACCTGCGCATCCATAGTCGCGGCATCCGCACGGCAGTAGCGCTCCTCGTGCACCAGGTTCACCACGGGGTGCGCGATCGCCGGACGCTCCTTACGGGGCGTGCCGATGATGAGCATCGACAGCGGCATGGTATAGGGCGGCAGATCGAGCAGCTCGGCAACTTCCTCGGCATTCTCGACGATATCACCGATATAGCAGCTCCCCAGCCCCAGGGCCTCGGCGGCAACCACGGCGTTTTGCGCGGCGACCACGGCGTCCTGCGCCGCAATGGCAAAGTCGCCCAGACCCGGTGCACGACGGGGCGACTTGCCCGTACGCTCTACAAACTCGGGCTCAAAGCAACCCACATGCTCAAACAGATCGATCCACTTGGCATAATCGACCACAAATATTAGTGCCCAGGGCGCCTTGGCGATCATGGGCTGGTGGTCGCACAGGTCGGCCAGGCGGTCGAGCGTAGCCTGCTCGCGGATGCTCACGATGGAATACATCATCATGGCACCCGCCGACGGCGCACGGCTCGCCGCGTGCAGAATCGCCGCCCGCTGCTCGTCGGTCACCGCCACGGGACGGTCGTCGTCATCACGCGCGAAGGCACGCGTAGACGAGCGATGCTCCAAGATGTCCAGCACCGCATTGCCCGTGGTCTCGACCGGGTAGCCGTTCGTATCCACGCCCGCAGCTCCGCCGCAGTACTCGGCACCCGTCATACAAACCTGCTCGCCCATAGCTCTATCCTCGCCATTTCTTTAAGAAGCCTTTACGTTTCCGTGTAATTCCCGTCCATTATCGCGCAGGTCACCACTACATTGCGCCACACCGCCGCACATGCGCGTTAATATGGCTGGTTGTTGTGCGCAGCCCGCAAATGCAGCGCATATTTAGGTAACAATCGGGTAAACCCCCGCTTTCGTAGGTTTTAAGTTTGTGAGGAGTCTCAGCATGTTCGCTGCCGCCATCTCGCTCGTCGGTCTTGCGGCGACCGTCTACCTTGTTTTGCGCGAGGCCAAGGCCATTCGCGCTCAGTCGGGCACCGTTGCCAAGGGCGCCTTCGCCTGGAGCGTCGCCTTCGGCCTGTTCCAGCTCTTTTTGACCATTTGGGGCGCTATTGGCCTCGTCGCGCAAAACGAGCCGCTCGCCTTTGTGATGCTCATCCTGACCAACGCCATCCTCACCGGCTGCGCTTGGGCCAGCATCGCCCGCGACCGCATCACCCCGCGCGTCTTTGCGTTCGCTGCTACCGATGCCCCCGCCCCCACCGGCAAGCTCGCCCGCCTGCGCGGCGCCTTTGTGGGCAAACCGCTCGTCGCCGCCGTCCTGTGCCTGCTGCTCGCCGGCGTTTTTGCGCTGCTGGGCATGGAAGTCTCGTCCAACCACGACTTTACCTGGGTCTACCCCCTGTGCATCCTGCTCGAGTGGGCCATCATCACCACGCTCATGGTCGGCCTGTTCTTCCTGTTCCAGCGCCACGGCGCAGCTCCCGCGGTCCTGGCCTTTGCCCTCTTTGTCCTGGGCATTGCCGAGTTCTTCGTCATCACGTTTAAATCCATGCCCATCCAGCCGGGCGACCTTTCGGCCATTTCCACCGCCGCTGCGGTCGCCGGCACCGGCTACACCTTCTCGATCTCGCTGTTCTGCGTGCTATCCATGGGCTTTACCGCCATCGCCATGCTGCTATGCGAGTACGCCGGCCTGGTGGCACCGCACCGTCAGAAGGGTGCCGCCAACGCCAAGCGCATGCTGCTCACCAACCTGCTCGTCGCCGTGCTGTGCCTAGGTGGCGTGACCGCGCATGTCACGCTCATCGACTACTACAACACTCTCGGCATCACCGTCTACACCTGGCGCCCGCTCGAGAGCTACTGGCGCGAGGGCTATCTGCCTGCCTTTATTAGTGCGGCGCAGTCTATCAAGCCGCCCAAACCCGCCGACTACTCCGTCGACGATGCCAAGGCCACGCTCAAAAAGTACGCCAAGGCCTACGACAAGTCCGACGCCGCCAAGAGCGACGAGCGCACCGCCGCAAAGGAGCAGTTCGACAGCGAGAAGCCCACGGTCATCGCCATCATGAACGAGACCTTCTCGGATCTGTCGATCTACCAGAACATGCGCGCCGGCTACGAGGGTCCGCAGTACTTTAAAAACCTGTCCAACTGCCTCAGCCGCGGCAAGCTCTACGTGAGCGCCTACGGCGGCGGCACCGCCAATACCGAGTTTGAGTTTATGACCGGCAACTCCATGGCCAACCTGGGCTCGGGCGTGTACCCCTACACCATCTACAACATGGAAACGACCGGGAATCTAGCAGAGCAGTTCAAGTCGCTCGGCTATTCCACCACGGCCATGCACCCCAACCACGCCACCAACTGGAACCGCGAGAACGTCTACAAGGACTTTGGCTTTGACCAGTTCCTGTCCATCAACGATTTCCAAGGCGCCGATACCCTGCGCGGCATGGTGACCGACCAGGCGACCTACGACAAGATTCTTGAGCTGCTCGACCAGAACGCCGATCCGCAGTTTATCTTCGACGTGACCATGCAGAACCACTCGGGCTACGACACGGGCCTGCTGCCGGCCGACAAGCAGATGCACCTGAACATCGACACGACCGATCTGGACGCCAAGACCATCGAGGACGGCACGCTGTCCGATGTCGACGAGTACGTCTCGTGCATCGAGCAGTCCGACCAGGCGCTGCGCTACTTCCTCAACGCCTTGAGCAAGCTCGACCGCAAGGTGGTCGTGGTGTTCTGGGGCGATCACCAGCCGTTCTTCCCGTCCAAGTTCAACGATAAGTGGTTTACCGGCGAGGACGACGCCACGCATCAGGAGCGTCTGTGGCAGACCGACTACATCATCTGGGCCAACTACGACGTTGCCGGTTGCAACCAGACGAGTGAGGTCGACGACCTGTCCACCAACTATCTGTCCACCCAGCTGATGCAGCTGATCGGCGCACCGCTGACCGACTACCAGAAAGCGCACATGACGCTGCGCGAGTCGCTGCCCGCCATCAACTCGGTGGGCTACGAGGACGCTAGCCTGCGTTGGGCGCTCTCCTCCAACGTCACCGGCGACGACGCCGAGGCCGCGGCTGCCACCAAGGCGCGCGAGGATTACGCCAAGATGCAGTACTACGAGATGTTCCGCGACGGCAAGAACGTCTACACCGAGCACTTCCAGACCGAGGCCAACGAGACCGACCCCAACCTGGCGCCAGGTACGACCAAGATCAAGTAGCAGCGCGTCTTAACTGGTTCGTCTGCCCGGCGACGCGGAACGTAAGGTTCCCTGCTCAAACAGTCCTGCGCAAGACGGAGGCCACATTAAGTGGCCTCCTTTGCGTGCGGAACTCGCGATGAACCTTACATACCTCCGCCCGGACAGACGCCCTGATGTTGGGGCGTGGCTTGTCTTGGGTGTATCGCCGAACATATATAAGTTGAAGGCCACGTCTTGTGGCCTTTTTTGCATCCGGAAACCGTGTCCCAGAATTCACGTCCGGAGTGGGATGCAGTTTCCGCTTACGGCCCCGTTGGGAAACTGCATCCCACTCCGATTGCAAATTCCGGGTCGCATTTTCCACCAGAGCCCTCAACCGGAAACCGCATCCCATTCCAAAGGCAAATTCCGGGACACACTTTCCGAAACCCCATCCATCCGGAAAGCCCGTCCCACTCTGAATACATCCAGCGAACGCATGCGAGTGTGTCGTCCAGGACGGTCTCGTCATCGGGGTAATGGAAAATGTCACCCCAAACGCCTGCCACGGTTGCGCCTACAAGTGTCAAGAAAAAAGCCTCGAGAACTTCGAGGCTTTCACATTTGTATTGTTTTGCACGAAGGATCGCGGACGGCGAAGCTACTCGCCCAGCACGGCCTTCTTGGCGGCTGCGGCCATGTTGTCCAGGTCCTCCTTGGTAGGATGGTCCTTTGCGGCAACCCAGTTGTCGAGCAGCATCTTAAATCGGGCGTTGTCGGGATCTTGCTCGAGCATGGCCTCGTAGCGCTGCTTGACCGCAGGGCCCATCTTGCCCTGACACATCGCCCAGCCCGCAAGCTCGGCATCTCCAGCCAAATTGGAGGTCACGCGGTCGATAATCTGCTGGTAATAGCTCTGATCGGCCCCAAAGCCGCAGGTGCCAAACAGGAAGACGCGCTTGCCGTGCAAAGCGGAGAGCAACGCCGCGACCGAAGGCGTGCACGCGCCCTTGTCGCACCAAAAACCGACGAGCACCGTGTCGGCCGCGCAGGCGCCCTGCGCCTCGAGCGCAACCTGATCTGCATCCGCATCGTCGCTCAACGCCGCGGCATGGACAAACTCAACACCCGCAGCCTGCAGAGTGCGCTTGATCGCACCCGAAACCATCCTGGTATTACCGCTCTTGCTGTTAACCACCAAAGAGCACGTCATAGTCACGTTGCCTCGTATCCCCCAAAACTAAAGCCACTAATGCAATTTATTAGATGACTATCTTAGTACTAACGTGACAGATGTAAACCACCGTCTGTCGATTGATTAATTTGCCCCACGGGCTTGCTTACTGGGCAAACTGGCTGCGGTAGAGTTCGGCGTAGAAGCCGCCTGCCGCTAGCAGCTCGTCGTGCGTGCCGCGCTCGATAATCTGGCCGTCGCGCATGACCAGAATGCAGTCGGCGTTGCGAATCGTGCTCAGGCGATGCGCCACGACAAAGCTCGTACGGCCGGCCATGAGCTCGTCGAATGCCGCCTGCACCTGCAGCTCGGTACGCGTATCGATGCTCGACGTTGCCTCGTCCAGCAGCAGAATCGCCGGATCGGTGAGCATAACGCGCGCAATGCACAGCAGCTGTTTTTGACCCTGGCTAAACGTGCCGCCGTCCTCGCCGATGACCGTATCGTAGCCGCCTGGCAGCTGCACGATAAACTTGTGCGCATGCGCGCGCTTGGCAGCTTCGATAACCTGCTCGCGCGTGGCGTCGGGACAGCCGTAGGCGATGTTTTCCGCCACCGTGCCCTCGAACAGCCACGTATCCTGCAACACCATGCCAAAGGCATGGCGCAGGCTTGCGCACGTGTAGTCACGCGAAGACCTGCCATCAACCGTGATGTGGCCGGCATCGATATCGTAAAAGCGCAGCAGCAGGTTGATGAGCGTCGTCTTTCCGCAGCCCGTGGGGCCAACAAGGGCAAAGCGCATGCCGGGCTTGGCCTCGATGCAGATGTCCTGCAGCAGCTTGCGGTCGGACACGTAGCTAAAGTCCACATGCTCAAAGGCGACCTCGCCCTGCGGGGCAGCAAGTTCCACGGCATCCGCCGCATCGGGCTCCTGCTCGCGGGCATCGAGCAGCGCAAACATGCGGCGCGCCGAGGCATACGCCGTCTGGATCTGCGTAATGACGTTGGTGACCTCGTTGAACGGCTTGGTGTACTGGTTGGCATAGGACAGGAAGATCTGCACGCCGCCCACCGTAAGCGCCGCGGGCACGCCCGTGATCACGCCCACGCAGCCGATCACAGCGACCACGGCATAGATGATGTTATTGATAAAGCGCGTGCCGGGGTTGGAGAGCGAACCCATAAACTGTGCGCGCTCGCCCGCGGTGTAAAGCTCGGCATTGAGGGCATCGAAGCGCTGCTGGGCGTTGGGACCGTAGGCAAAGGCGTCGACAAGCTTTTGCTCGCCTACGTACTCCTCGATATGACCACCGAGCTGCCCTTGAATACGCTGCTGTGCCGTAAAGCTTTTGTTGGAGAGCTTGGCAATAGCACCGGCTGCAAAAATGGAAAGCGGCGTGACGAGCACCACCACGAGCGTCATGGTCAGGTTGATGGAAAGCATAAACGCGAGCGTGCCCACGATGGTAATAACACCGGTAAAGAGTTGCGTGAAGCCCTGCAGCAGGCCGTCACCCACCTGGTCGACATCGTTGACCACGCGGCTCATGAGGTCGCCGTGAGCATGGCTGTCGATAAAGCTGAGCGGCATGCGGCTGAGCTTGTCGCTCGCCTCCACGCGCATGTCGCGCACCGTTTCGTAGGACAGGCGGTTGACGCAGTAGCCCTGCAGCCACTGGAAGGCCGCGGCTCCCACCACGACGAGCGCGAGTTTGGTGACAAGCGGCAGCAGCGCGTCGAAGTCCACCTGCCCGACGGCAACGATCAGGTCGATGCCCTCGCCGATGAGAATGGGCGTGTAGAGCTGCAGAATCACGGAGATGGCGGCACTCACAAACGACGCAACAAACGAAATGCGATGCGGACGAACGTAGCCCATCAGACGGCGAGTCACCGCACCCACGGGATAGCGCTCGGGGTCGCCGGGCTGGCGCGGACCGTCGCCCAGGTCGTTGAGGTTATCGTTACCGGACACGTTGGCCGTCATCGTGGCGACCGAACCGGAGGAAGTGTACGGATTCATTTAGCAGCCCTCCTTTGCGCAAATGGATGCCGGGGCAGTCGGGGCGGACGCGGGGCTTAGGGTGGACGCGGGCGCCGGAGTGGGCGCGGGCGCTGTGCTCCCCCGCTGGCCCTCAAGCTCCTCGCGGCGCAGCTGCGACTGGCAAATCTCGCGATAGAGCCGACAGGTCGCATAGAGCTCGTCATGTGTGCCCAGGCCGGCAACCGAGCCGTGGTCGAGCACGCAGATCACGTCGGCATCGCGCACGGTCGAGACGCGCTGGCTCACAATCACCGTGGTCAGCGGCAGCCCGCCCTTGGCGGCACCGCGCATGCTGCGCTCGCGAATGGCATGGCGAAGCGCCGCGTCGGTCTTAAAGTCGAGCGCCGACGCGGAGTCATCCATGATCAATATCTGAGGCGAACCAACCAAGGCACGCGCGATAGTCAGGCGCTGACGCTGGCCACCGCTAAAGTTCTTGCCGCCCGCCTCGACCGGGGCGTCTAAGCCCTGCGGCTTGTTGCGCACGAACTCGCTGGCCTGCGCCATGTCGAGTGCCACCCAGAGCTCCTCGTCGGTCGCAGCTTCATCGCGCCAGGTCAGGTTGCTGCGGATGGAGCCGCTCACCAGCGATGCGCGCTGCGGAACGGTCGCGACCACACGGCGCAGCTGGTCGAGCGGCCAGGTGCGCACGTCGACGCCCATCACGCTCACGCTGCCGGTGCTCGCATCGTACAGGCGCGGGATGAGCGAGACGAGCGTGGACTTGCCGCTACCCGTACCGCCGATAATGCCGAGCGTCTTGCCCAGCGGGAGTTCCAGCGTCACATCGTTGACAGCATTGGCCGCGCCAGCGCCAAACGAGAAGCTCGCATGGCTCAAGCTCAGCGCGGGAACTGAAGCGACATTGCCCGGCTTGGGCAGCGCGACCGGCTGGTTGCCCTCGTCAGCGATGCCCGGCACGCAATTGAGCACCTCGTTGATACGCGACGCGCTGGCGCTCGCCTTGGTAAAGACCACGACCAGGTTGGCGACGTACACGATGGAGGTCAGGGTCTGCGTCATGTAGTTCACAAACGCCATGACCTGGCCCTGCGTAAGCTCGCCCACGCTGACCTGGATGCCGCCCACCCACAGGATGGCGCACACGCCCAGGTTCATCACCAAAAACGTGACGGGGTTGAGAATCGACGAGAGCTTGCCCACCGCGATGGCAGTATTGGCCTGGTCGTCGGCGGCCTGCGCAAAGCGCTCGCGCTCGTGATCTTCGCGCACGAAGGCGCGAACCACGCGGGCGCCCGAAAGGCCCTCGCGGCAGATAAGCGCGATGCGGTCGAGCTTTGCCTGCAGCTGCTTGTAGTACGGAATGCAGCGCGCCATGACAACCCAGAACACCAGGCCAATGGCGGGCGTGCAGATCAAAAAGATGATGCCGAGCTTAAGGTCGATGGCAAGGGCCGCGCACATGGAGCCCACCGCTAGAAAGGGCCAGCGGATGAGCATGCGCACGCCCAGCGCCACAGCGAGCTGGACCTGGTTAACGTCGTTGGTAATGCGCGTGATGAGCGACGGCGTGCCAAAGCGGTCGAGCTCGGCATAGCTCAGCTTGTTGATGTGCTGGTAGAGTGCGCCGCGAATGTCAGTACCCATGCCCTGCGAGGTGAGCGCCGCCATCTTCTGGCAAACAAGCGTAAACGAGATGCCGATTACAGCCATGGCGGCGAGCACCATGCCGTAGCGGACGACGGCACTCACGTCGTGCGCACCGATACCTTTATCGATCATCTGGGCAATCACCAGCGGCGTCAGCAGGTCAAAGATCACTTCAATCAACTTGCACGCAGGGCCAATCACCATATACCGGCGAAACTTACCACCAAAACGCCTAAGCAGCTCAATCATAAAAAGGCGCTCCCTATCATCATCTCAATTCAATCTGATTCATGATAGTACGGAGAACCCTGGAGATGCGTAAGCAACTCGTTACAGATGTAAGGGCAACGGTCACTAGCGCCCAAGGCACGTAGCAGCCGATGTTTTGGCAACGCCAGCGAGCGGCATAACGCCGGGGATTCAATTATCAGATAAATGTGACCCTTCAGGCGGTTTTGGTCGGCTACCCGCGGGTGCCGGCAGGGCGCTTGGTAGTCGAGCGATCCCGCAGGCGAAGCCGAGGACCAGCGAGACACCAAGCGCCCTGCCGGCACTCGCGGGTAGCCGCGGCACCAAAAAACGCCTGCGCACTCGATGGATTCGGATGCCCGACAGAGGCTCCTTATGGCTGCTTCCTTCCGGACCTGACCAGATTCGGAACATGTCGTCATCCGAACCCATCGAACGCGCTAGGCGCTCGATATATCTTACCCGCTCCCGCCCGATGGGGCAAGGTAGCTAATTTGGGACGGGGCTTTTTGACTACTTGGGCAATCAGATCGACAGGTAGTCAAATAAGCCCCGTCCCAAAAAGACTGGTCTGCTGCCGTGCCACAAAAGGGGCCTATCTACTACGTTTAGGCCGCAGGGGTCAACCATAGCCGGCTTTTTCGAAAATCGGCAAGCTTTCTACCTGCGGTTTTAATTTCACAAAATCCGGGATGGTCAAGGGCGCTCGGCTAAACGTAGTAGATGGCCGCATTTCATGGCGGACGGTCCGACCCAAGGCCCAAGGCGACCAGCCTCGGATAGCCATTCTCGAAGTTGCGGTGGAATAGTTCCTGTTTTTGCCGCCTGAGC
>DBFDDV010000120.1:0-5376 GCA_048302525.1 Collinsella sp.
ACCCGCATAGCGGGTGGTTTCTGATGCGGCGCGCTGCGCGCCCCGCACAGGCTAAAGCCTCTAAAAGAGAAGAGGCGGGGCATGCCCCGCCTCTTACACCACATCTCTGCGCGCTACCCGATGCTTTTCCCGTTTTTGGCAAAAAACGTCGAATGTTGTGATGGTTTGAGGCGAGGTGAGGAGCATGGAGGGACCAAAGTATCGTACTCGGAGCGTGACTTTTTTCGCCCTGCCGCCAACACAAACCTTGACTCTACAATCGTTGTAGGGTTTTCACTACACTGGTAGCTAAACGAACCCAGCCAGAAAGCCCCGCTCATGGAACACGACCTCACACGTGGCAATGTCCTCAAGACCATCGCGGTCTTTGCCCTGCCTTATATGCTCTCGTACTTTTTGCAGATGCTCTACGGCATGGCCGACCTGTACATGATGGGGCAGTTTAGCGGCGCCGCCGGCATCACCGCCGTGGGCAATGGCGCGCAGACGCTCTATATCATTACCGTGACGCTTGTGGGCCTGGCCATGGGAACGACGGTTATCGTCGGCCACGCCGTGGGCTCGCGCCGGTTTGACCGCGCCGAGGCCGCCATCGGCAACACCATTACGCTCTTTATGGGTGTCTCGGTGGTGCTGGCCGCCATCTTGCTTGCGCTGTGCCCGCAAATTGTGGCGCTCATTGGAACTCCCGCCGAAGCCGTCGAAGGCACTGCCGCCTACCTGCGTATCTGCTTTATCGGCATTCCCTTTATCGCCGCGTACAACATTCTCTCGGCCATCTTTCGCGGGCTGGGCGATTCGCGCTCGCCTATGTACGTGATCGGCGTGGCGTGCATCATCAACATCGCGCTCGACTTTCTGTTTATCGGCCACATGGGACTCGGCCCCGTGGGCGCAGCGCTCGGCACGGTAACCGCCCAGACGGCCAGCGTTGCCCTCGCGCTCGTGTGGCTCAAGAGTCGCCGCACGAACATCCACGTTAAGCGCAGCGACCTGCGCCCCCAGCCCGAGGTGCTCGGCAGCATTCTTAAGATCGGCGTGCCCGTGGCCGTGCAGGACGGCTGCATCCAGGTGGCGTTTATGTTTATCACCGTCATCGCCAACCACCGAGGGCTCGTCGACGCCGCCGCCGTGGGCCTGGTCGAGAAGATGATCAGCTTTTTGTTCATTGTCCCGAGCTCCATGGGCGCTACCGTCAGCGCACTCACGGCGCAAAACGCCGGCGCGGGCAAGGGCGACCGCGCACGTCAGGTGCTCAAGGACGCCATGACGATCTCGGTGGTGTACGGCTGCCTGATCACGGTGCTGATGTGGCTGGTGGCTCCGGCGTTTATTGGCTTTTTTGCCAAGGACGCTGCAGTAGTCGCGGCCGGCACCGGTTATATGCGCAGCTACATTTTCGACGCGATTTTTGCCGGCATCCACATTTGCTTTAGCGGCTTTTTCGCTGCGTATGGCAAGAGTTACATCGGCTTTGCGCACAACGTGCTAGCCGTGGCGCTCATTCGCGTGCCGGGCGCGTGGCTGCTGTCGAATGCCTATTCCGACACGCTGTTTCCCATGGGCATCGCTTCGCCGTGCGGATCGATTTTGTCGGCAGTCATCTGTGTTATCGCGTTTACCGTGCTCAACCGGCGCGGGGCTTTTGACAAGTTGGCAGCGTAGCGGGGCAACGCGAGCCTGGCGCCCCTCCCCGACCCCATTGAAAGGAGCGGTCCTGTGACCGACACGCCAAGTGAACATACTGAGGGCCTGCTCCGCATTGGCGAGGTGGCGCGCCTGTTTAACCTGAGCGTGGGGACGCTACGTCATTACGAGCAGATGGGCTTGCTGGACCCGGCGCACATCGATCCGGCAAGTGGGTACCGCTACTACGGATCGCGGCAGCTCTCCACCCTCAACACCATCAGCCACCTGCGCGTTCTCAACTTGCCGTTAGCACAAATCCGCGAGTTTGTGACCACGCGCGATGTGAACCTTATGCAGCGGCAGCTGGCTCAGCAGCAGGAGCTCATCGAGCGCAAGCGCCGCGAGCTGGAGCGCGTGTCGCGTAAGATCGATAACCGGCTTGCGCTGCTGCACGATGCCTTGAACACCGAGCTCGATAGCATTTGCACAATCGATGCGCCCGAGCTTCGCTGCGCCGTGTTGCGCGAACGCGTCAACCCTACCGACGCCTATGCGCTGGAGTGGCAGATTCGTCAATTGCAGAAGGGCCAGCACGAGACCTTTGTCTTCCTGGGCAACTTGGGCGTTGGGATTAGCGCCGACCGCCTGGCCGCCGGCGACTTTGATGGCTACGACGAGGTCTTTCTACTGCTCGATGACACCGATGAATACCTGGGCGATGTCGAGGTGCGACCCGCCGCGCGCTGCCTGACCATTAGCTTTCGCGGCACGCACGGGCAAGCGGGTCCGCGCTACGAGCAGCTGCTCGGCTATATGCGCGAGCACGGCCTGACACCCGCCGGCCCCTCGCGTGAGATTGCCCTTATCGACGACATCATCAGCGACGACCCGGCGACCTACGTGACGCAGATCACGGTACCCGTATCGCTAGGCTAGACCGAGCCTCGTCTCTAACTCGGTCAACGCCTCAAAAGCATCACGAGACGCATCTGCCGAGCGCTCACGTTCCGCAATGCGAATTCGCGCCATCAGGTGCTCTTTTGCCTGCCCTTGGGCGTGCCTCGTGCGCCCTTCCGCCTGCGAGCAATTGCGATTCTCTATATCCATTACGCCACCGGCACCTCGCCGGTAGCCAGAATCTGCTCGAGTGCGTCCTCGTCCAGCACAGGCACACCCAGCTGCTCGGCTTTGGTGAGCTTGGAGCCCGCTTTGGGGCCGGCAACCAGGTAGCTCGTCTTCTTTGACACACTGCCCGAAACCTTAGCGCCGAGCACCTTGAGCGCCGCGCCTGCCTCGTCGCGCGTGCGGTTGATGAGCGTGCCGGTGAGCACGAAGGTCAGACCCGCGAGCGGCTGTGCGTCGGCGAGCTCGCCTGCCACGCCAGCGTCGGCTGCGGCTTGCGCATGAGCGGCGCCCAAGTCGACCTCGAGAGACAGGCCCGCTTGGCGCAGACGCTCCAGCACGGCAAGATTTTCGGGCACGGCCAGGAACTGCTTGACGCTCGCCGCAATCTTGGGGCCAATGCCCTCGCACTCGGCAATATCCTCTTCGCTCGCCAAGATGAGCTTGTCAATCGACAGGAATCGCTCGGCGATGACCTCGCCCACGCTCTTGCCCACGTGGCGGATACCCAGGGCAAACAGCACACGACCGAGCGGCTGGCTCTTGGACTTGTTGAGCTCGGCGATGATTTTCTCAGCCGTCTTGAGGCCCACCGGAATGGGGTCGCCCTTCTTG
Organism: Collinsella sp.; assembly: GCA_048302525.1. GTDB lineage: Bacteria > Actinomycetota > Coriobacteriia > Coriobacteriales > Coriobacteriaceae > Collinsella. The sequence continues at coordinate 3,367 of DBFDDV010000120.1, forward strand.
ACGCCCTTTTTGCTGTTGGAGCTGGCATAGGTGCGCCCCGTGTCCAGGCCGGCGATATCGTCGACCGTGAGCTGGTAGAAGTCTGCGACGTCGTGAATCAGCCCGGCGGCGATCATCTTGTTGACAATCTCGTCGCCTAGGCCGTCGACGTCCATGCAGCCGCGGCTCACCCAGTGGAGCAGGCGCTCCTTGAGCTGCGCGGGACAGTCGATGGAGACGCAGCGGTAAGCCACCTCGCCGTCCTCGTGGACAACGGGGCTGCCGCACACGGGGCAGACCTCGGGCATGTGCCAGTCGACCGAATCGACCGGGCGCTTGTCGAGCACCGGGCCCACAACCTCGGGGATTACGTCGCCCGCCTTGTGCACGATGATAGTGTCGCCCTCGCGCACGTTTTTGCGGCGGATCTCGTCGATGTTGTGCAGCGTGGCGCGCGCGATGGTGGAGCCGGCGACCGTCACCGGGTCGAACTCGGCGACCGGTGTGAGCACACCGGTGCGGCCCATCTGGATGCGAATTTCGCGCAGGACGGTCTGCTTTTCCTCGGGCGGAAACTTAAAGGCAATGGCCCAGCGCGGCGCGCGGGCGGTAAAGCCCAGGTCGAGCTGCTGCTGGAAGCTGTCGACCTTTACGACCACGCCGTCGATGTCGTAGTCCAAGTCGCCGCGGTGCTCGAGGGCCTGGGCGCAGAACTCGTGGACCTCGGCCGGCGTGGCGCAGCGTGCCACGTTGGGGTTGACGCTAAAGCCGGCGCTACGCAGCCAATCGAGAAACTCACGCTGGCTGTGGACGTGCAACGGGTCGGTATCGGCGATGGCATAGATAAAGGTGGCCAGGTCGCGGCGCGCCGTGACCTTGGGGTCCTTTTGGCGCAGGCTGCCGGCGGCGGCGTTGCGCGGGTTGGCGAAGGGGTCGCGGCCCTCGGCATCGGCCTCTTCATTCAGACGCACAAAGCTGCCCTTGGGCATATAGACCTCGCCGCGTACCTCAATGGTGCGCTCGCGGTCGGCGCCCATGTGGGCGAGCGCCGGCTCGGACAGGTGCATGGGCACATCCTTGATAGTACGGACGTTGAGCGACACGTCCTCGCCCGTGGTGCCATCGCCACGTGTGGCTGCGCGTACGAAGGTGCCGTTTTGGTAAGTAAGGGCCACGCCCAGACCGTCGATCTTAAGCTCGCAGGTATAGGTGACGCTACCGGCACCGAGGGCATCCTCAGTGCGCTGGAGCCACGCGTCGAGTTCGTCCAGGTCCATGGCATCGTCCATGGAATACATGCGCGCCATATGCGTGACCGGCGTAAACTGCTCGCTCACGTAGCCGCCCACGCGCTGGGTATAGCTATCGGGCGTCACCAGGTCGGGGTAGGTGGCCTCGATTTCCTGCAGTTCAACGAGCATTTTGTCGAAGGCGGCGTCCGTGATCTCGGGCGCATCGAGCATGTAGTAGCGATAGGCGTGGTAGTCGAGCTCGTGGCGCAGTTCGGCCGCGCGCGCTGCCGCCTGGGCACGGGCATCGGTCGGTGCGGTGGCTTCCGCGGTCGCGGGCGTTTCGGTATCGATGTCCACGCCGTCACCAAACAGGCTCGATTGCTCCATAGCGGCACTCCTTCGCTCGATTTCAAACGGATACAAGAGTACCACCGGTCGCAACGGGGTCGAATAGCGGTCTCAAGCCGCACCGAATCGGCAGCCGCCAGACTGGGGTGGACAGTTAGTTCAGATACGTATAAATCCTAGAGCTGGATTAGGCACGAACACCCCTGTTTCAACTAATTTGGGCTCCCTGAGACCATGTAAACGTCCCGCTCGCCCTCCCAAACACCCATTCAAACCCCATCCCAATCAAAAATTGCTCAAAACGCATCCCAAGCTGCCCCAGATTTATACGTATCTGAACTAACTGTCCAGACCATTACGAAACAGGCCTCTTGCCAGCCACAAGTGTTCCGTTTTCCTCCGTCCCCAACGGATCAATAAGAAAAGAGGGGCTGTCCCGCGCTGGCGGGAC
>DBFDDV010000121.1:0-5309 GCA_048302525.1 Collinsella sp.
GGACAGAATCGGAGGGCAGCTGGTCGCCCCAGCCACCGTAGAACCACGTAACGGTATCGCCGGCATGGATGGTGACATTGTCCGCCGTATAGTCACTCGACTTGCCGTTGATGAACAGCTGCCAATAGGTCGAATAATCTTGGGGCGTACCCAGCTCAACACCGTTGTACTTAAGGCTCAGAATGAAGGAGCCCGCAGCAACGGCGTCAATGTCGTTCGCCTCGAGTGCGACCTTCGTAAGATCAAGCGCGCTCGAGCCGGACGTCACCACATACTGCGCGTTATCGACCCAAGCCTGAGTCTTGCCCTGGGCATCGCGACCAATGACGGTCACATTTGCGGCAACCTGGTCCTTAACGACAGGGGACGCGCTACCAGCCGTATAGGCAAACTCAACCTTCTGCCCCTGGGTGAGCTTAACGCTGCTCGCGCCAACCGAGGAAGACGCACCGTCGACGAACAGCTGCCAGAAGGCATAAGTCGTCGGATCGAAGGCAAGCGTACGGCCATCGCTCGGGGATGTGATGCTTTTGAGGTAGAAACCGTATGCCGTGTTCGGATCGTAGTCTGCCTTGAAGCCCGTCTTCTGCTGCAGCTTAACGAAGGCATCCGCAGCCGTCGCGCCCTCGTCGAGCTTGAGCTGCGTGGGTGCCACCCAGGTCTGAGCCTTGCCGTCGGCATCGGTGCCGATAATCGAGAACGAGACCTCGACTTGCTTCTTGGCGACATCGCCGGTTTCTGTCGGGTTCTCCGTCTGGACGGCAGTCGCGGCGGCAGATCCTGCTTGGCCAGCGGATGCCGTCGAAGACTGCTCGCTCGTAGCAGGGCTCTCCCCCGTCGCCGAGCCTTCGTCGCCAGTTGCTGCCTCTGTTGTGGCGGCACTAGCTGCAGGCGCGCCCTCGGAATCCGAGACCTCGGTGCCGCTCTGCTCGGCGGTACCGCCCGCAAGCGCTGCGTCCTCGCCCGGCGTCGCAGCCTGAGCCACAGCCTCGGCAATGCCCTCGGCGCCCTCGGCCCACAGTTGAGCCGGCGTGGTGCCAAAGGCCATCGCGAAGGCCAGGAATGCCACCAGGCCGCGCTTGGCTACACCGCGTGCAATCGCGCCACGACGATGCAACGAGGCGCGCTCACGCTCGTCCTCAAACATATCCATTTGTCCCCCATTGTCTGTACTTGGAGCATTGCCCAGCGGCTGCCCCACGTCATCGCGCATGTTGCGCTCGAGTTCCCCCATCGGGGTCCCCTTCCCTCCAGAGCCCTATGCACACCGGCGGCATACGCCGCGGCAACGTGCAAGATGGGAGGCGATCCGACTTAACCTTAACGGCTCGGGCACGTCGTCCGATCTGCGACGCGAGCATCCCGAGCCAAGAGGAATTACGGTTACTGGTACAGCCGGGGACTTGCACCCCGATTCTCCCAAACGCGCAGGAAAACCGCGCATTCGTGCGTCTCCGCACCACCATCTAGGCCATCGATTAATACCGTCAATATGCTATCACGCAAAAGGGCCTCGCACGCAGGCGAAGCCCAAGGTAAAAGCTATTGTTTGCGATAGGAAAATGCGGTGACGGTCGCAGACTCTAGTGCTTGCCGCCGTGGCTGTTGAGCCAGATATTGCGGCCCAGCATAAGTGCCAGCACCAGCGCGCTCACGTAGCCCATAAAGCCAATGACCGGGATACCAAACACAACCGGCTCGATGCGCGCGTAGTACACCACCGACGAACCGATAAACAGACCGGCGATAACGATAGCCATCGACATGCGGTCGATAATCCCACCCAGCTGTCGCAGCGCCTTATCGCTGCTCATGATCTGCGTGTTCACCTTAAGCTGGCCGCGTGTGAGCATACGCGAAGCCAGGCCCAGATACTCAGCCGCCTCGAGTGAGCCCTTCGCCGCGCGATAACTGCTCGCCGCAAAGTCGCGACTCATATCGCGCACGCGCGCATAGGTGCTCTTCTCGTTTTTGATGTGTGCCTGAATGATCTGGATCATGTTGACGTCGGGCATGTACTCGGTCAGCAGGCCCTCGAGCGTCACCATGCCGCGCGCGAACATCGTCACCACGCTCGGCAGCTCAACGTCATTTTTGCGCGCGAGGTTTAACAGCGAGGTCAAAAACTCGCCGATATCTAGGTCCTTAAGGTCAAGGCCCGCAAAGTCAGCCACGATAAAGTCCAAATCGGACAAAAACGCTGAATGATCGAGCTCGGCCGAGTCGCCACGCGTCACGACGAAGCGCATGAGCGAATCCTTGAGCTTGGGCACGTCGCCCTCGGCCACGGCGAAAATCATGTCCTTGACGATACCGCGGTCGTGGCTCGACATGCGTCCGACCATACCCAAGTCGATAAAGTAAACGATGCCGTCCTTGAGGATGATGTTTCCCGCATGCGGGTCAGCATGGAAAAAGCCGTCATCGAGCACCTGCGTCGAGTAGTCCTCGACGATTGCGGCACCGATCTTTTCCAAGTCATAGCCCTCGGCCACCAAGCGTTCAGGATCGGCGATCGAAATGCCGTCGACGTAGTCCATAACCACCACGTGTTCGGTGCACAGGTCCAGATAGGATTTAGGGCACGTCACGCCATGAACGCTCTTATGGAACTCGTAGAAGTCGTTGAGGTTTTTGGCCTCGGCCAAAAAGTTGGTCTCCTCGCGAAACGAGGTCCACAGCTCCTCGACCACGCCGTGCAGGTCAACGAATTGATCGGTGTTGACGAACTTGGAAACGATACGCACCACCGAGCGGATGATATCGATGTCCTGCGCCATAACCTGCTGCGCACCGGGGCGCTGCACCTTGACGGCCACGTCCTCGCCCGTCACCAGACGAGCGCGGTGCACCTGCGCGAGCGATGCGCTACCAAGCGGATTGGGATCGATCGCATCGAACATCTCCCCCAGGCGCAGGCCGTATTCTTCCTCCAGACAGCGAAGCACTACCTCGTACGGCACCGGCTCCACGTCGGAGCGCAGACGACGCAGCTCGTCGCAAAAGCGTTGCGGCAGAATCTCGGACCGGTTGGCCAGAATCTGCCCCATCTTGACGAACATGGGGCCGAGTTCCTCGAGCAGGCGGCGCAAACGAACCGGCGTGAGGTTATCCCACACGCGGTACTTTTTGACCAGGCGAACAATCTGCCCAATGCGTTCGCGACGACCCGCCGGCGTGAGCTGGTATTCCTCGTCCGGTGCCATCGCGTCGGGCTCCTCGGGGACCATATCGACAGCGCGCGGCTTTTTGCGAGCGCCCGAGACGGCGGCATCGACCTCATCGACAACCGCCGCCTCGTCACCCAAAGGATCTAGATTGTTGTAATCGGTGGTGGAATCTGCCATCTGCGCTGCTACTCGGCCTCTTCGGTATCCTTCGCATCGTCGGGCTCAACGGACTCGACGGGCACCGAGGTCACGTTGTCCTCGACCGAATCGACGATGTCGCGCACATGGGCCAGGAAGGCCGTGCGCTCGGGGGCGGTCATGACGCGGACCCGGGCAAGGATGAGCTCGTCAAGCACGCGCTGGGCCGCGGTCTCGCCCTGCATGCCCAAGCGCTCGGTCAGATCGGAGATGGTACCGCCGGCCTGCTCGAACATGTCGGACACACTGCGGGCGATATCGGGGGTGGCGGTGTCCTTGCGGACCTGCTCGCCCTTGGTGTTAAGGTCGTCGAGGACCTTCTTGCCGCCTTCGACAGCAACGGCGGCAGCGCCAAAGCCCACGTTAATGGCGCCGTTAACAAGCTGATCGAGTTTCATAACCATGGTTATCTCCAATCACAAACAACTGCATTGGCGTTCTTGTACCCAAGATTGAGCGAAAGCGACAAAGCGTTTTAGCGCTATTCGATCGACGGGAAATCCCTACCTCACGTTGTCATTCATCGCGAAAGAGTTCTTCATGGCGCAGCTCGTGGTGTAAAGCACCTTGCCCAGCAGGGCATCGGTCTCCACGCGAACACGCTCGGCAAAGGCCTCGTTGGCGCGTGCAAGCTCGGCAGGCACCTCGACCTCGGGCAGAGCGGCTACGGCAGCGTCGACGTCATGGATCTGCTTGTGGCCCATGCCACCGATCTTCTCCTGATAATCCTCGACCGCGCGGCCGCACTCATGGAAGCGGACGTCAGCCAGCGCGCCGATCAGGCGGTTGGCCCAGTAGAAGTTTTCGGACGTCACGCGAGCCTGCGTGTCGGCATAGTACTCGGGCATAGTCTCGACGTTGGCGTACAGCGGAACCAGCGCGTTAAACGAGTTGGAACCAAAGGCCATCCACTGCACGGCGCGGTAGGCCGGCTGCGCATAGGGGCGCAGCTGCAACACGGCAAGCTGGCTGTTGCGGTTGATGCCGATGGGGCGATAGGCACCACGCGTAGCGGGCGTGCCCTTGCTGCCGTAGCAGTCGTACTCCGTGCCCTGGTAGTGGCTCGAGAGCACGTACTTGATGTCCTCGATGGTCACCTTGCGCTCGGGCACGCGGCTCCAGGGGATATCGTCGCTCTCGGGCGTGTAGTCGGCGTCGGGGCCATCCCACACGTCGCTGGGGTTGAGGCAGCGCTGCATGTACCAGGCGCGCGGCGTGTTGTAGACATGGTCGCTGTCGCTGTGCGAGCCAAAGGCCTCGCGCGGGTTAAAGACGGCAGCCGGGCCGTCGCTCTCGACGCCCAGCGTCAGGTCCAGATGCCACTCGGCCATCCAGACGCGCAGGTCGGCGGAGCACATATGGTCGGCCTGGGCGCCCTCGGCGTCATCCAGGTCAAAGCTGTCGATGCCCAGCTGGTTGGGCATGGTCACATAGGCGTCGTCAGGCACGCGCTTGGCGATCCAGTGGTGACCGCCGATGGTCTCGAGCCACCAGATCTCGTCCACGTCGCTAAAGGCGATGCCGTTGTTCTCGTAAGTGCCGTAGCGCTCGAGCAGGTCGCCCAAGATACGCACGCCGTCGCGGGCGGACTTGGCATACGGCAGCACCAGGGTCACCATGTCCTCCTCGCCCAGGCCACCGGGCTGCGCCGGCACATAGCCGTCCTCACCCTCGTTGCCCTTGGCGGGCACGTAGTCCACGAGCGGATCGGCGCCGCGGACGCGCTCGTTGGTGGTAAGCGTCTCGGTTGCGGACATGCCAACATTGAGCTCGTTGAAACCGGCCTCGGCCCAGATACCGTGGCCCGGAACAACATCGGGGACGCTCGTATAGCGCATGGGGTTATCGGGCAGCTCAACGGTCAGGTGGCTCAGGACGCTCGTGTAGACGCGCGGCTGCTCGTCGGGATGCACTACGCGCATGCGCTTGGGCTCAAATACC
>DBFDDV010000122.1:0-21069 GCA_048302525.1 Collinsella sp.
GTGATATACGGACTGTTTAGCGTCCCAGAACGGCTAATCAGTCCGTAAATCACCGCAAGTTATGGATGGGTGGGTGGATTTTGTCCTAAAACGGTGTGCGGCCCCTCGTTTGGTACACTTAAAAGTACTGGACAAGTGAAGAGATGGGGGAGAACGTGCTCAAGTTCGGTACCTACGTCCGTGTTGGAAACGCGGCCGAAGCCTATGAGCTCTTGCAGAAAAACCGCAACAACAAGATTGTGGGCGGCGGCATCTGGATGCGCCTGGGTTCGCGTCGCGTGGCGACGGCGATTGACCTTTCGGCCTGCGGACTCGATCAGATCGAGGAGACCGAGACCGAGTTTCGCATCGGTGCCATGTGTACCCTGCGCCAGCTCGAGCGCCATGCCGAGCTCAACGCGCTTGTCAACCATGCCTTTGAGTTCGCCGTCCACGATATCGTGGGCGTGCAGCTGCGCAATACCGCCACGGTGGGCGGCAGCATCTACGGCCGCTTTGGCTTCTCGGACGTGCTCTCGGCTTTCCTGGCGCTCGATTCCTATGTTGAGCTGACGGGCGCCGGTCGCGTGCCGCTCGCCGAGTTTGTCGACATGGGTTACGTGCGCGACGTGATCGAGCACGTGGTGGTCGTTAAGCACGATTACCGTGCGAGCTACGAGGCCGTGCGCAAGGCCGCGACCGACTTCCCTTCCTTAAACGTCACCGCCGCCTGGTGGGACAACACCTGGCACGTCACCGTGGGCGCCCGCCCGCTGCGCGCGACCCTGCTGCAGGGCGAGGCATGCGGCCTTACCAGCGAGCGGCCTTCCGAGGACGAGCTTCGCGCCCTGGCCGCGTCCGTACGCGCACTGAGCTATGGCACCAACCTGTGGGGCTCGGCTGACTACCGCCGCCGCATCTCGGCCCCGCTTGCCGTCCAGGCCGTGCGCCGCGCCGCCGGCATCGAGCTTTCGGCCGCGCTTGCCCGCGAGCTCGAGACCGTGCAGATCCCTAAGTTCGCCACGGACGAGTATTCCTGCCGCCGCGTGCCCGGCGTCGATTCTAGCGAGGTGCGCTAATGGCTGCCAAACTCATCGATCTTTCCTTTACGCTCAACGGCCGTAAGGTCAAGGTTCAGATTGCCCCCGACACCATGCTCTTTGCGCTGCTGCGCAAGCAGGACTGCGCGTCGGTGCGCTGCGCCTGCGAGACCACCAACTGCGGTCTGTGCACGGTGTGGCTCGACGGCGACCCGGTGCTGAGCTGCTCGGTTCCCGCCGCTCGCGTCGAGGGCCAAACCATCACCACGCTCGAGGGCCTCAAAGCCGAGTCTGAGGCGCTGGCCCGTGCGATGGCTGCCGAAGGCGCCGAGCAGTGCGGTTTTTGCGCCCCCGGCCTCATCATGAACGTGCTGGCGCTTGCCCGCGCCGCCAAGGAGGACCCGAGCCTCGTCGCCACGCGCGAGGAACTCTCGCGCCAGCTCGCCGGCAACCTCTGCCGTTGCAGCGGTTACGAGAGCCAGCTGCGCGCCATCGTGCGCTTCCTCAACGAGTCTGGCGTGCAGGTTGGCTTTGAGATGCCCGAGCTGCCCGTCAACGAGACGAGCTCCGACGGTGTCGCGTACAAGCAGATCACCAAGAAGCAGCCCAAGAAGGACTCGAAGGCCCTGCTCGAGGGTCGTCCCGTCTACACCGGCGATATGGTGCCCGCCGGTGCGCTCATCGTCAAACTCAAGCGCAGCCCCTATGCCCGCGCCAAGATCCGCTCCATCGATACGTCGCGCGCACTGAAGGTGCCCGGCGTCGTGGGCGTCTACACCTACGAGGACGTGCCCCAGCGCCGCTTTACCATCGCCGGCCAGAGCTATCCGCAGCCGAGTCCTTACGACCGCTTGATTCTCGAGAACCTCGTCCGTTACCAAAACGAGGAGGTGGCGATCGTCGCCGCCGAGACCGAGGAGGCCGCCGACAAGGCGCTCAAGCTCATCAAGGTCGACTATGAGGTGCTTGAGCCCCTGCTCGACTTTACCCAGGCACTCGATAACGACATCGTGGTCCACCCCGAGGGCGACGTGACCTTTATGTTCCCGCAGGGCGGCGACGTCCCGCGCAACCTGGTGTGCAGCGGCACGAGCGACTTTGGCGACTTGGACGAGGCCTTCGCCCAGAGTGACATCGTCTTTGAGCGCACCTACACCAGCCAAGCCACGCAGACCGCGCCCATGGAGACCTTCCGCGCCTTTGCGACGACCGACGCGTTCGGCCGCATCTCGGTGACCACCTCGACGCAGGTGCCCTTCCACGTGCGCCGCATGGTCGCTCAGTCGCTCGACATTCCGCAGTCGCAGGTGCAGGTCATTAAGCCGCGCATCGGTGGCGGCTTTGGCTCCAAGCAGACAGGCTGCTGCGAGATCTTCGTGGCGTTCGTCACTCAGCAGACCGGCCGTCCGAGCTATTGCTGCTACACCCGCGAGGAGACCATCACCGCGGGCAACTCGCGTCACCAGATGCAGATGACCGTCAAGCTGGGCGCCATGAACGACGGCACCATCACGGCCATCGACCTGCATACGCTGTCCAACGCCGGTGCGTATGGCGAGCATGCCACCACGACGATCGGCCTTTCGGGCCACAAGAGCCTGCCCATCTACAATCACGTGAAGGCGAGCCGCTTTAGCTGGGACGCCGTCTACACCAACACCAACCGCGGCGGCGCGTATCGCGGCTACGGTGCCACCCAGGGCCAGTTTGCCGTGGAGAGCGCCGTCAACGAGCTCGCCGACATGCTGCACATGGACCCCGCCGACCTGCGCCTTAAGAACATTGTGCGCGAGGGCGAGATCATGCCGCAGTACTACAACGAGAAGCTCAACGCCTGCGCACTCGACCGCTGCCTGCTGCGCGCGATGGACATGATCGGTTGGCGCGACAAGCCGCTGGCCGTCGACCTGGGCGACCGCGTGCGCGCCCTGGGCTGCGCGCTCACCATGCAGGGCTCGGGCATTTCCAACGTGGATATCGCCGGCATCGACATGCGCCTGGAGGAAGACGGCTTCATTACCATCGGCACCGGCGCCACCGATAACGGCATGGGCGTCGACACGATCCTGGCGCAGATTGCCGCCGAGGAGCTGGGCGTGGAGAGTTCGCTGATCGTGGTGCGCGGCGTAGACACCGACGTGTCGCCGTTCGACGCCGGCTCGTACGCGAGCTCGGGCACGTACGTGACGGGCCTGGCAGCCAAGAATGCCGCGACCGAGCTGCGTGAGAAGATCTGCGCCAAGGCCGCCCAGATGTGGGACGTGGACGCCGCCGACGTGGTCTTCGATGGTCAGTACGTGCGCCTGTCCGACGAGCGTGCCGCGCGCGAGCAGAACCGCTACCTTACGCTGCGCGACTTCGCCAACCTGTGCGTAAAGAACATCGCGGGCGGCGACGCGCTCACCTCGCATGCCTCTGCCTGCTTGCCCGTTTCGCCTCCGCCGTTTATGGCCGGCATCGCCGAGGTCGAGGTCGACAAGGCCACCGGCAAGGTGACCGTTGTGGACTACGCGGCGGCCGTTGACTGCGGCACCGTGATCAACGAGGCGCTCGCGCGCGTCCAGGCTGAGGGCGGCATTGCCCAAGGTATCGGTCACGCGCTCTACGAGATTGTCGAGCACGACGACCGCGGCCGCCTGCGCACCGGCAACTTTATGAGCTACAAGTTGCCCACGCGCCTGGATATCGGCAGCATTCGCGTGGCCTTTGAGCCGAGTTACGAGCCGACGGGCCCGTTTGGCGCCAAGTCGATCGGCGAGGTCGTCATCAACACGCCGCTCGCCGCAGTAGCCTCAGCCGTGGCACACGCTACCGGACATCAGGTTCGCTCACTGCCGATCACGCCCGAGAAGGCCCTGCTGGGGGAGTAGCGGGTCAGCGAACAAGTCGTAATTGGCGGGGCGGGGCAACTCGCCCCGCCTTTTGCACTCATGGTGAGGTCGTGAGCTAAAAACGTGTGCGTGCGCTTGCCGCTCGTATCTGCTATCATTCCTAGTCTGTGCGCTCATGCGGGCGTGGCGGAATTGGTAGACGCGCCAGATTTAGGTTCTGGTGGGATTCCCGTGAAGGTTCGAGTCCTTTCGCCCGCACCAACGCACCAGCGTCGGCCTCGGCCGTCGCGACACTTTGTTGCATAAAGGTACCAGCACCTCAGATAAGCTGGGCAGTATGAGGAGGAACGTGTTGAACATCACCGCTTCTGACGTCAAGGACGCCAAGCTCACCGCTACGGTCACCATCCCGGCCGCCGACGTCGACGCCGCGATCAAGAAGGCCTACAAGGACACCGCCAAGAAGTACCGCTTCCCGGGCTTCCGCGCCGGTAAGGCTCCCCGTCCGGTCATCGACTCTGCTCTTGGCGCCGAGGCTACCCTCGCTCAGGCCACCAACGACCTGATCGCCGCCAACGAGCCCGCCGTCCTCAACGAGCTGGACATCGTCCCCACCAAGAACGGTGACTACAAGGAGCTCGACCTCGCCAAGGATCACGAGGACTACACCTACACCGTCGAGTTCTCCCTGCGTCCCGCCGCTGAGCTCTCCTCCTTCGACGCTGTCGAGATCGAGATGCCCCCTGCGGAGGTCACCGAGTCCGAGATTAACAACCAGGTCGAGATGCTCCTCAACTACCGTGCCACCTTCGAGGACGTCGAGGGTCGTGCCGTCGAGGCCGAGGATTACGTCACCGTCGACCTCAAGGCCGTCGAGAACGCTGACAACTTTGCCGCCGAGGGCCGTATGCTCATCGCCGGTAGCGACAGCAACCCCAAGGAGTTCAACGAGACCCTGATCGGCGCTAACGTTGACGACGTCAAGACCGTTACCTGGACCGACGAGGTCGAGGAGGGCGAGGAGGCCGAGACCCACACCGTCGAGGTCACCGTCAAGGGTATCAAGGTCCGCAACACCCCCGAGCTCACCGACGAGCTCGTCAAGTCCGACTTTGGCTTCGACAGCATCGACGCCATGCGCGACGCCATCAAGATCGAGATCGAGCAGGACAAGGCTTCCCGCCTCCCGGCCGAGAAGGAGAACCGTTGCGTCTCCGCTCTCGCCGAACGTCTGCAGCTCGACGAGATGGATGCCGACTACGAGCAGTCCGTCTTTGAGGAGCTTGGCCAGAACTTCCTGTCCAACCTCGCTGCCCGCGGCATGACCCTCGACACCTGGCTGCCCGCTTCCGGCCTGACCATGGAGCAGTTCATCGGCGACCTGCACAAGCAGGCCAACGACGTTGCCCGTGAGTCCCTGGCTCTCGACGCCCTCGCCCGTGAGCTCAAGATCGAGGTCACCGAGGACGACATCAACGCCGAGTTCGAGAAGGCCGGCGTCAAGGACGTCGAGGCTTCCAAGGTCGAGTTCATCGCCGATGGCCGTATGCCTGCCGTCCGCGAGTCCATCCGTCGCTCCAAGGCCGTCGACCACCTGGTCGAGAACGCCAAGGTGACCGAGGTCGACGAGACCGCCAAGGACGCCGAGTAATTCTCGCCACCTTGCCCGCGAGCGCATGCGTGCGTCCGTGATGGGGTAAAGTTATACACCGGTTATCCGGTTGCTTCGTACGGTGCCAGCCAATGCATAGCATGCGGGCACCGTACGTTTATCTAGAACCAATTTGGTCCGCAAGAGAGAAATGGAGATGCGTATGATCGCTAAGTTCGATTCCGCCCTCGTGCCATACGTTATCGAGCAGACGCCGCGCGGCGAGCGCAGCTACGATATCTATTCGCGCCTGCTCAACGATCGCATCATCTTCTTGGGCGAGGAGATCAACTCCGTCAGCGCCAACCTGGTCGTTGCCCAGCTGTTGCATCTTGAGAGCCAGGATGCCGAGAAGGATATCTCGCTCTACATCAATTCGCCCGGCGGCGAGGTCTACTCCGGCCTGGCGATTCTGGACACCATGAACTTTATCAAGCCGCAGGTCTCCACCATCTGCGTCGGTATGGCCGCGTCCATGGCCGCCGTGCTGCTTTCGGCCGGCGCCAAGGGCAAGCGCTTCTGCCTGCCGCACTCCAAGGTCATGATTCACCAGCCCAGCGGCGGTGCCCAGGGTCAGCAGACCGAGATCGAGATCGTGGCCGAGGAGATCAAGAAGACTCGTCGCGAGCTCAACCAGATCCTGTCCGACGCCTCGGGCCAGCCCATCGAGAAGGTCCAGGCCGATACCGAGCGCGACAACTACCTGACCGCTGCCGAGGCCCTCGACTACGGTCTGATCGACCGTATCGTCACCTCGCGCGACCTCGCCGCGAAGGACGCCTAGGATGGCAGGTAACATGCAGGACAACTTTGACGAGAACGGCAACCCCATCCGCTGCTCCTTCTGCGGAAAAGAGCAGGGCCAGGTTCGTCGCCTCGTAAAGGGCCCGACCAACATCTTTATCTGTGACGAGTGCGTCGCCGCCTGTTCCGAGATTCTGGAAGAGTCGCTGGCTTCGGACTTTATGGACGCTGCCCGCAACGGCAAGCTGCCGGGCTTCCTCAACGACCACGGCCAGGCTGCATCCCAGCCCGCCGTGGACCCCGAGACCGAGGGCTTTGAGCTCGAGGACGACCGTCAGGTCATCACGCACGTGCCGACGCCGCACGAGATCTATGACGAGCTTTCGGCCTATGTTATGGGTCAGGAGGACGCCAAGCGCGCCATGTCGGTGGCCGTGTACAACCACTACCGCCGCGTGATCGAGGGCGGCGCCGCGGTGTCTGCCTTTGACGACGGCGTGGGCTCGCAGTTCGACGACGATATGGACGAGGTGGAGCTCGCTAAGTCCAACATCCTGTTGCTCGGTCCCACTGGTACCGGCAAGACCCTGTTGGCCCAGACGCTCGCGCGCATCCTCGAGGTGCCGTTTGCCATCGCCGACGCCACCGCGCTCACCGAGGCCGGTTACGTGGGCGAGGACGTGGAGAACATCCTGCTCAAGCTCATCAACGCCGCCGATGGCGATATTGAGCGCGCACAGGTGGGCATTATCTACGTGGACGAGATCGACAAGATCGCCCGCAAGGCCGAGAACCTTTCCATTACCCGCGACGTTTCGGGCGAGGGCGTTCAGCAGGCACTGCTTAAGATCCTTGAGGGCACGGTGGCAAGCGTTCCGCCCACCGGCGGCCGCAAGCATCCCCAGCAGGAGCTGCTGCAGATCGACACGACCAACATCCTGTTCATCTGCGGTGGTGCCTTTGTGGGTCTGGACAAGATTATCGCTGACCGCGTGGGCAACAAGGGCGTGGGCTTTAACTCCGAGATCGCCGGCCCCATCTCGGTCGACGAGAACGACCTGCTGCGCCAGGTGCTCCCGCAGGACCTCAACGCCTTTGGCATGATCCCCGAGTTCGTGGGCCGTACGCCCGTCGTCACCCAGACGCAGGCGCTCGACGAGGACGACCTGGTGTCGATCCTGACCGAGCCCAAGAACGCCGTGGTGCGTCAGTACCGCAAGATGTTCCAGCTCGAGGACGTTGAACTTGAGTTTGAGGACGCCGCCCTGCACGAGATCGCCCGCATGGCGCTTGCCCGCAAGACCGGCGCCCGCGGCCTGCGCTCCATCTGCGAGGACGTGCTGCAGCAGACGATGTTCGACCTGCCCAGCGAGGAAGGCGTCACTAAGGTCATCGTGACCGAAGCCTCCGTAAAGGGCGAAGAGCAGCCCCAACGCATCTACGGCTAAATAGCTTTAATTCAGGCCCCGCGGCAACCACCGCGGGGCCTGCCATTTAGGGACAGGTTTATTTTGGTCGGTTTTATATGGGCAACTGTCGTTTCCCCTGATAAAACCTACCAAAATAAACCTGTCCCTTTTCGGCAGGTATGCCTGTGCTATTCTGTGAGATTGTCAAGTTAGTACCTTCAGACTGAAGTAATCGATACCTAAGGCGTGTCCGCCTGCTTGGTTTTCGTAGATTCCGCACGAGCCGAAGAGCACTTAATGTGCTCTTCGTGCGAGCCAGGACCTGACCGAGCGAAAACCAAGCAGGCGTACACGCCGGCGGGACGGGAGAGATATATGGAAGAGATGCCCAAGAACTACGATCCGTCGACCAACGAGCCGGCGATCCTGCAGAAGTGGCTCGACGGCGGCTACTACAAGCGCCGTGAGGGCGTGGGCGACTGCACCGTCACCATTCCGCCTCCCAACGTGACCGGCAAGCTCCACATGGGTCACGCCACCGACGACTCCATCCAGGACGCCATCATTCGTATGGCCCGCATGCGCGGCAAGTCCACGCGCTGGGTGCTCGGAACCGATCACGCCGGTATCGCCACGCAGACCAAGGTCGACAAGAAGCTCAAGAGCGAGGGCATCAGCCGCCTAGAGATCGGTCGCGACAAGTTTGTCGACGCCTGCTGGGACTGGACCCACGAGTACGGCGGCATCATCGTCGAGCAGATCAAGCGCATGGGCTGCTCCGTCGACTTCGATAACGAGCGCTTTACCATGGACGAGGATTACGCCCAGGCCGTGCGTAAGGTCTTCTGCGACTGGTACCACGACGGCCTGATCTACCGTGGCAAGCGTATCGTCAACTGGTGCCCCAACTGCACCACCGCCATCTCGGACGACGAGGCCGAGTATAAGGACGAGAAGGGCCACCTGTGGCACCTGCGCTACCCGCTGACCGAGCCGGTCAACGGCCAGGACTACATCGTCGTCGCCACCACGCGCCCCGAGACCATGCTCGGCGACACGGGCGTCGCCGTTTCCCCGAAGGACCCCGAGAAGGCCGCCTTCGTGGGCAAGACCGTCAAGCTTCCCATCGTCGACCGCGAGATCCCCATCTTTGAGGATTGGCATGTCGACGCCAACTTCGGTTCCGGCTTTGTCAAGGTCACCCCGGCCCACGACCCCAACGATTACGCTATGGGTCAGGCCCACGACCTGCCGCAGATCAACATCTTTGACGAGCACGCGGTGGTTGTCGAGGGCTACGGCGAGTTCACCGGTATGACCCGCGAGGAGTGCCGCGAAGCCGTCATCAAGTGGTTCGACGAGCACGGCTTGCTCGACCACGTCGAGGAGCACGACCACTCCGTCATGCACTGCTACCGTTGCGACGCCGCGCTTGAGCCGTGGCTGTCCGAGCAGTGGTTTGTGGCCGTCGACAAGCTCAAGGGGCCGGCGCTCGACGCCGTCAACTCCGGCAAGGTCACCTTCCACCCCGCGCGCTGGACGCAGACCTACACCACCTGGATGGAAAACCTCAAGGACTGGTGCATCAGCCGCCAGCTGTGGTGGGGCCACCGCATCCCCGTGTTCTACTGCGAGGACTGCGGCTGGGAGGACGCCCTTACCGAGGACACCGACGTGTGCCCCAAGTGCGGCGGCCATCACGTGCATCAGGACGAGAACGTGCTGGACACCTGGTTCAGCTCGCAGCTGTGGACCTTCGCCACGCAGGGCTGGCCGCAAAAGCCGGAGCTGCTCGAGGGACATCACCCCACGACGGCGCTCGTCACCGCGCGTGACATCATCGCGCTGTGGGTCGCCCGCATGGTCATGAGCTCGCTGTACTTCCTGGACGAGGTGCCGTTTAAGGACGTCGTCATCTATCCGACGATTCTGGCCAAGGATGGCAGCCGCATGTCCAAGTCCAAGGGCAACGGCGTAGACCCCATGGACCTCATTGGCATGTACGGCGCCGACGCCATGCGTTACAACCTGCTGACGCTGTGCACCAACAACCAGGACGTCAAGTTCGACGCGAACATCGACAAGAAGACCAAGAAGCTCATCGACAGCCCGCGCACCGAGCAGGCCAAGTCGTTTGTGACCAAGATCTGGAACGCCAGCCGCTTCCTGCTTATGAACATGGAGGGCTACACGCCCGGCGAGCCCGTCGTGGAGACGCCGGCCGACGCCTGGATGTTCAGCCGTCTGGCCAAGGCCGTCAAGATGGTCACCGAGGGTATCGAGAAGTACACCTTTGGCGATATGGCTCGCGGCGTGCAGCAGTTCTTCTGGAACGAGGTCTGCGACTGGTACGTCGAGGTCACCAAGGCCCGCCTGAAGGGCGAGGGCCGTCTGCAGGCGCAGCGCAACCTGATCTTTGTGCTTGACACCTCCATTCGCCTGATGCACCCGCTCATGCCGTTTGTCACCGAGGAGATCTGGGACAACATGCCGGCGAGCGTGCTCGACCTGGATGCCGAGGGCAACGTGGACCGCGCCGAGGCGCTCATGATCGCCAAGTGGCCCGAGCCCGCCGACTACGCCAAGTATGTTGACGAGGACGCCGAGCGCGCGTTTGAGCTGTGCCGCGCCGTCGTTTCCGCCGCTCGCGCCACCCGTTCGCGTTATCGCTTGAGCCCCAAGGCCGAGCTCGACGTGGTCGTGCGTGCCGGTGCCGAGGACATCGAGAAGCTCGAGAGCCTGCGCTCGACCATCGAGCCGCTGGCCAACACCGCTTCGCTGGTCATGGGTACCGACGTCGAGAAGCCGGCTGCGAGCATCGCCGTGGTCGACAGCGGCGTCGAGGTCTTTGTGGTGCTCGAGGGCAAGGTCGACCTTTCGGCCGAGAAGGCACGCCTGGAGAAGGAGATTGCCGCGGCCCAGAAGGAGCTCGCCGGCTGCGAGAAGACGCTCGCCAACGAGGGCTTTGTGGCTAAGGCCGCGCCTGCGGTGGTCCAGAAGAAGAGGGACCGTGCAGCTGAGCTCAAGGAGATCCTGGCGGCGCTTACCTCGCAGGTTGCTGACTTCTCGTAGGCGTTACTGGGGGACGCGGTTTGGGGCATTGCTCGCTACTGCGGACAGTCCTGCTCGCACGAAGGCCACATTAAGTGGCCTTCGGCTCGTGCGGAACTTGTATCGAGCAAAGCCCCAAACCGCTCCCACAGCGGTTACGGGGGCGTCAGCTGCCTGGTGGGGCCACTGAGTTGTGGCCTTGAGGTCGCTGCAAAGCGGTGTTTGGCTGATATTTTGAATGGGAGGGGCTCGTTGTTGATTACGGGCCTCTTTTTATGTTGAGGGGACTTTGGTTATGGCTAAGCGTTCTGGGTTGTATTCGGTGCCGTTTGAGGTTCCGGAGTTTTCTTTTGATGAGGCTGTTGCGCTTGCGGCCGATACGGGCAAAATTGCACGTTATTCCACGCCGTTGCTCGAGACTGTTGTCGAGATGCTCGATGAGCTTGGTCGTCCTGACGAGTTTTATGATTGCGTCCAGATCGCCGGAACCAATGGAAAGACATCGACGACGCGGTTCTCGGCTGCCATTTTGCGTGGTGAGGGCCTTAAGACGGCGCTCTTTACGTCGCCTCATCTGGTGCGTTATCCCGAGCGCATGGAGATTGACGGCAAGGTCGTCTCGGACGAGGTCTTTGCCCACGGTGTCTCCGCGGCGTATGAGGCAGGTCGTCGTCTCAACGCGCGTCGTGAGGCGGCAGGCAAGGAGCTCCGTGCTATTACGCCCTTCGATCTTTTGTCCGTGGCTGGACTGACCATGTTTGCCGAGGCTTGCGTGGACGTGGCCGTGCTCGAGGTCGGCATGGGTGGACGTTGGGACGCTACGAGTGCGACTGGTCCCGTTGCCGTTGCCATTACGGGCATCGGACTCGACCATATGAAGGTCCTTGGCGATACGCTCGAGGCTATTGCGGGGGAGAAGGCTGCGGTTATTAAGCCTGGGCGCCTGGTTGTTTTGGGCGAGGGTACGCATGAGGCGAGCGTTCAGCGCGTGATGGATGCCCGTTGCCGTGAGTGCGGTGTGGTGCCGCTGGTGGTGAACCATGCCACGACCAAGGTGCCGGCGCATGTAGGCGACACGGTTGAGTTTAGCTGTACCACGCCGCGTGCGATCTATACGTCGGGCATGGTCAAGCCGGCCTATCAGCCGCAGAATGCCGCGTGCGCGATTATGCTCTGCGAGGGGTATCTTGGTCGCGAGCTCGATCATGACAAACTCGATGCGTCGCTTATGGGCTGCCCCACGCCGGGTCGTTTTGATGTGCTGGGGGCTGATCCTCTTAAGCTGATCGATGCCTGCCATAACCCTCAGAGCTGCGAGAACTTTGTGAGTGCGCTGGACGAGATCGACCCGTGCGTAGAGAATCGCCCCACGCTGCTGTGCGCGGCGTTGGCTGACAAGGACGTGGCGGGCATCGTCGACGTGCTTGTTCCGGCCTTCCCCCGTGTGGTCGTGACGCAGACCGATTCCGATCGCGCCCTGCCGGCAGAGCAGCTCGCTGCCTTGGTGGACGCTGACAAGCTGGCGGGCGTGTACCCCAGCGTGTCCGAGGCCCTCGCGGCTTTCGATGCCGCAGACGAGCCTTTCGTAGCCGCCGGCACCATCACCCTAGCCGGCGAAGTAGCAGGCCTGTTGCGCTAGCCCATCCCCTCATCAGTTGCGGTGAAATACGGACTGTTTTACAAGCCAGAAGCTTCAACCAGTCCGCATATCACCGCAACTCAAAAGCAGCCAATTTGGGACGGGGCTTTTTTCGCTGCCCTGTGCCCCGAGTTGACTCGCTTGCCACGAAATGGGCCTATCTACTACGTTTGACCGGTTACCCTCGACCACGCCGAAAAATGCAAAATTAAAACCGCAGGTAGAAGGATTGCCAGTTTTACGAAAACCCGGTTATGGTCGACCCATGTGGGTTAAACGTAGTAGATAGGCCGTTTTTGTGGCGCGGTATTGGTGGGATGCGGCAAAGGGACAGCCCCATTGCTGCATTGCCTAGTCTAGGCGGACTGGATCGCGGGGGTAGGCGTTGAGAATCTCGACGCCGTTCTCGGTCACCAGGGCTAGGTCCTCGATGCGGACGCCGGTGCGGCCGGGGAGGTAGATGCCCGGTTCGATGGAGAACGTCATGCCCGGCTCCACGACCTGCTCGTTGACGAGCGAGACGTCGCCCGGCTCGTGGTCCTGCAGGCCGATCGAGTGTCCCAGGCGATGCGTAAAGTACTGCCCATAGCCCGCATCCTCAATCACGTCGCGTGCGGCGCGGTCCAGGTCACACATGCGCACGCCCGGTGCGATGAGCGCCTCGGCGGCCTCGTTGGCACGGCGCACGATGTCGTAGATGCGCGCCGTCTCCTCGTCCGGCTCGCCCCAAAAGAACGTGCGCGTCATGTCCGAGCAGTAGTTGCGATGGCGTCCGCCAATGTCGAACAGCACCACGTCGCCGCGCTTGAGTACCGTATCGTCGGGCTCGTGGTGCGGGTCGCCGGCGTTGGCGCCAAAGCTCACGATGGGCGGAAAGCTAAAGCCCTCGCAGCCGTGCTTGCGATACAGTCCGAGCATCTGGTCGGCAATTTCGCGCTCCGTCACGCCCTCGTGAACGAGCTTGATGGCGTCGGCCATCACGGCGTCGTTGGCGGCCGAGGACGCGCGCATCAGCTCCTGCTCGGCGGCATCCTTGTGGGTGCGTGCGGCGGTGACGGCAAAGTCGCCCAGGAAAAACTCGCTAGCGGCATGGCGCTCCATGAGCGGCATCAAAAAGCCGGAGCGCATAACGGTATCGATGCCGAGCGGCTTGGTCGGATCGAGTTCGCGTGCGATGGCGTCGGTCACGATGTCGGTGTCGTTGTGGTAGGCCACGCGGGCATTGTCGTACTCGGGCAGCTGATGCAGGGCGTTGACCAAGATCACCGGCTCGCAATCGCGTGCGAGCAGCACGCCACAAAAACGCTCGAACATATCGGCATAAAAGCTGGTCAGATAGAAGATCGACCACGGGTCATTCACAAGCAGCTGCGCGCAGGGGTGCTGAGCCTCGAGCGCATCGAGCACGCGCGCCACACGCTGGTCATCGACATGTGCCATGAAACATCCTTTCGCTAGGGTGCCACCATGGTATCCCATGCCCGGCAGTTAGGGACGTTCCTTTTATGCCGGCACCTTGGGACACTCCTTAGCATTCCAGCGCGCCCTCATAAGTTGCGGTGAAATACGGACTGTTTAGCGGCCTGAAGCCATAAAACAGTCCGTATTTCACCGCAACTGCGGAGGAGGGCGGGGTGGATGGCGGGGTAGCTAAAAGAGCCCCGTCCCTAATTAGCTACTTGGGCTCGGTCGATGTTCATGCTGGCGATTAGGTTGATGTTTGTGTCTAGGAGGTTCTCTAGCACGATGTCGCCCATGCGGATGGGGGCGTTGACGACTAGGCCTCGGATGAGGGTCATGGCTTGGGCGTGGAGTGCCAGCGGGATGGCTTCGGCCGTACGCACGGGCAGCAACGCCTCTTCGCCTCCGGATACGGCCACGGTGGTGGTGAGCACGCGCATGGGGCAGATGAGTTCCTGATGTGCGAACTTATCACCGCGCGGGCAACTGTTGCCGGCCACGGAGCGCACCTCTGCCACGCCGTCTGCGTCACGCTCTACCTCTACGGTCAGAAGGCATTCGGATGGGCAGGTCGTGCAGTTGAACTTGAGCGTCTCGATCGCGTTCGTGCTCATGGCTCTACGCCTCCTCAACGGGGTCGACGGACAGGACGATCTCGCTTGCACCCAGTTCGAGTGCGCGTTGAATCACCTTTGACGGCAGTGGGAAGCTTTCCATAACGCTCGGCTTAAACGCGCGGGCCTTACCGGCGAACAGTTCCTCGCCGTCGGCCAAGATCCTCACGCAGGCGGCATCGACTGGCCGGCGCACGCGGAAGTTGAGCTTGGTGAGCGCCACGGCCGTAATGCGTCCCGGCAGCGCGTAGCCCGCGATGCCGGCAGGGGAGACGGTGAGCTCGCAGCCCGCGTCCGTGGCACCCGCCTCAGCATCCGTGTCGCCACCCAGCGCGTACGCCGCCGCGGCTGCACCGGCCCTCTCGGACTCGGTCGTTACGTTGTCGGCCAGGTCGTGCACGTGCAGCACGTTGCCGCAGGCAAAGATGCCTGGCACTCCCGTCTGCAGGCTCTGGTCCACCACGGCGCCGCGCGTGCGTGGGTCAAGCTTTACGCCCGCGGCAACCGAAAGCTCGTTCTCGGGAATCAAGCCCACCGAAAGCAGCGTGTCGCACGGAACAATGCGCTCGGTTCCCGGAATGGGCGCCAGGTGCTCGTCGACCTGGCTCACCTCGACGGCCTCCACGCGATCGTGTCCGATCACGCGCGTGACGGTGGTGGACAGGTGCAGCGGAATGCCAAAGTCGTCCAGGCAGTTTTTGACGTTGCGGCGCAGACCGTTGGCGTACGGCATGAGCTCGTACACGCCCTCGACTGAAATCCCCTCGAGCGTGCAGCGGCGCGCCATGATAAGCCCGATGTCACCCGAGCCCAAAATGACGGCGCGCGAGCCGGGCTTGAGATTTTCGATATTGATGTATCGCTGTGCCAAGCCCGCCGTAAACACGCCGGCGGGGCGGCTGCCGGGAATCTTGATCTCGCTGCGCGTGCGTTCGCGGCATCCCATAGCAAGGACGACCGCACGCCCAGTGAGCTGCAGCATGCCGGCAGGGCTCATGAGCGTGACGGTGTGGACCGCGGTGTCAACCGCAGACTCGCTTGAATCAATCCCAATCACCATGCTGTTCAGGAACAGCGTAATGTCGGTTGCGTGCACCTGGTCGATAAAGCGCTGCGCGTACTCGGGACCGGTGAGCTCCTGTTTAAAGTGCGACAGGCCAAAGCCGGGGTGGATGCACTGGCGGAGGATGCCGCCCAGGTGCTGCTCGCGCTCCACGATGGCTACGCGTGCCCCTGCCTTATGCGCGGCCAGCGCGGCCGCCATGCCGGCAGGTCCGCCGCCGATAACGACTACGTTGAAGGCTTGCGTTTGTACGGCTTCTACGACGCTGCAATCAATCGCGCTCGATTTGAATTCCGCCATCCTAACGCACCCCCTTCAGTGGTCCCTCAACCAGCCAAGATCCGGTATTCTCTAACAGCACCTCGCTGGGGTCGCAGCTCAGCTCTCGGGCAAGGATCGCCACCACACGGCTTTGGCAAAAGCCGCTTTGGCACCGACCCATGCCGGCGCGGCAGCGGCGCTTGACGCCCTCGACCGAAACTGCGCCCGGCTGGCGCCGAATCGCGGCCACAATCTCGGCCTCGGGCACCGTCTCGCAGCGGCAGACAATCTGTCCCCACGCGGGATCTGACTC
Organism: Collinsella sp.; assembly: GCA_048302525.1. Taxonomy (GTDB): domain Bacteria; phylum Actinomycetota; class Coriobacteriia; order Coriobacteriales; family Coriobacteriaceae; genus Collinsella. The sequence goes on from DBFDDV010000122.1 coordinate 16,057, forward strand.
GATCAGCTCCTCCTTGCGCGCCCACGACGCGCGGTCAAAGTCGTCCGGCGCGCGGCGAATTGGGTTCCAGTCCGCCCGCTCGTGCAGCTCCACGCCCGCCTCACGCATCACAAGCTCCATGCGCTCGGCAATTGCCGGCGCGCTCGCCACGCCCGGCGACTGAATGCCCGCTGCCTGGAAAAGTCCCGGCACCACGGCCGACTGTCCAATAAAGAAGTCGTTCGTTCCCTGAATGACCGGACGCCCGCCGGCAAATGCGCGCACCATGCGGCGCGTATCCAGATCGGGCACCAGCTTGCGCGCGTCGGTCAGCAGCGCGTTCACATCGCTCGCATAGGTCTGCGTGTCGCCCGGTTCGCGCACGGCAGCCGTGGCAGTGATCACGGTGTTGCCATGCACGGTGCCCGTCACGATAACGCCCTTCGACACCGGCGTCGGCACGGGGTAGAGCGGCATGAGCGTGCGCGGCTCCTTGTCCAGCACCACGATGTTGCCCTGACGCCAGACCATCTGGAACTCCTCGGCGCCCGCCATATGCGAGATGTCGGCGGCGCCGTTGCCCGCGGCGTTGATCAGGTAGCGGCAGCGCACGTTGCCGGCAGGGGTCGCCAGCGTAAAGCGCGCGTCGTCGCCCGAGCCCGCGACTTCAATCGCTTCCACCGACGCGGACCGCATAAACGTTACCCCGTTGGCCACGGCGTTCTCCAGCGCGGCGATGGCAACCTCAAACGGGTCGACAAACCCAGTCGAGGGGCACCACAACGCGCACGTTGCATCGGCACTGGCGCGCGGCTCTAATTCGTGGATGCGGTCGGGTCCGACGATTGACAGCTCGGGCACCCCGTTGGCCAGGCCATTCTGGCGCAGCTTTTCCAGATGCGCGCGGTCCTCGTCGTTAAAGCTCAACACCATCGACCCGGTGCGTCGGAACAGGAAGCCCAGCTCCTGCGCCCACGTACCGTACAACTCGCAGCCACGGGCGTTGACCTGCGCCTTAACTGTGCCCGGCGCCGGATCGTAGCCGGCGTGCACGAGGCCGCCGTTGGCCTTCGACGCGCCCAGCGCAATATCGTTAGCCGCCTCGACCACGCAGATGGACAGGTCATAGCGCGCGAGCTGCCGCGCGATGGCGCACCCCGTGATGCCCGCGCCCACGATCGCGATATCATACGTTTCCGTCACAGTGCCTCCCAGACGAGTTGACAGGCTGTCAATAAGACTATCCTACGGTCTGCACACCCCCAGCGCGGCGGCAATGCGGTGAACAGCCCCGCAACACCCGCCAACGGCAGAAAAGGGGAGACGTGGCAACGTCGACAACCTCGTCCGCCGACAACTACGGCAACCTTTCGTCTCAATCTGTAACAGCTAGCTGACGATTTTGGTTCTAGATGCTACAGATCAAGACAAACCTTCAGGCGGATTTTGAATGTCTCGATCTGTAACAGTAAGAGGGGTTTTTGGGCCCAAGATGTTACAGATCGAGATTGAAGTCGGGGAGGGACCCCTGTGTCTCGATCTGTAACATCTAGACCCGAATTTCGCTCCCACTTGTTACAGATTGAGATGTTTGTGTCCGCGCCAGCCCCGCCCCTAGCCGTGGTCCCATATAAACAAACCCCGTGGTAAACTTTACCGAACTGTTAATATTCCGAAAGGTACCCCTAATGTCCAAGTACATCTCCGAGCTCATGTCTCCGCAGCTTATGGGCGTCGTCTATGCCTTCGTTGGCTTTATCATCGCCCTGTATGTGCTGTCGGTCGTCTATGTGTTCATCGACGCTCGCCGCCGCGGCGCCAGCGCCTACGTGGCATGGGGCATCATCGCCCTCATCCCGTTTGTGGGCCTCATCGCCTACCTGGTCCTGCGCCCGCACTCCTACGCGGCCGACCGCGAGGAGCAGGAGCTGGACATGGCCCTGCGCGAGCGCCAGCTTGCCCAGTACGGCACCTGCCCGCAGTGCGGCGCCCCCATCGAGAAGGACTTTGTCGTCTGCCCCGTGTGCGACACCCAGGTTCGTAACGTGTGCCCCAGCTGCCATCGCCCGCTCGACGCGCACTGGAAGGTCTGCCCCTACTGCCGAACTCGCATCCAGTAACGCATCCATCGTCGGGCCGGCCACAAGCCACGGGCAACGCGCGTCCCGCGCAAGCCACACGCACACCCCGCGCCCACACGATGAAGCATGCGTAGAAAATCGCCCGCCGTGCCATTAAGGTGCGGCGGGCGCTTGTATACCAAGGCAACCTGCCTATAATGATGCAAGTCAAAAACGCCGAGCGCATCGCACGCACTTGCATTAGGCATCCGAGAGGAGAAAACATACCCATGAAGGCACTTTACAATGACGGTTCGGTGGCCGAGCTCCCGCAGGACGAAGTCACGCACGTCATCCGCCACTCCGCCGCGCACATCATGGCGCAGGCCATCAAGCGCCTGTACCCCGAGGCCGACTTTGCCTACGGTCCCGCGACCGACAACGGTTTTTACTACGACGTCGACCTGCCCGAGGGCGTCAAGATCAGCGAGGACGACTTCCCTGCGATCGAGGCCGAGATGAAAAAGATCGTCAAGGAGAACCTCAAGTTCACCGTGTACGAGAAGCCCCGCGCCGAGGCCATCGCCCTTATGGAGGAGCGTGGCGAGAAGTACAAGGTCGAGCACATCGGCGACCTGGACGACGACGCCCGCATTACCTTCTACCAGCAGGGCGACTACATCGACATGTGTGTCGGCCCCCACATCTGCTACACCAAGGCTCTGAAGGCCTTTAAGCTCACCGGCGTCTCGGGCGCCTACTGGAAGGGCGACAAGGACAACAAGATGCTCACCCGCATCAACGGCGTCGCCTTTGCCACCAAGGAAGAGCTCGACGAGCACATGCACATGCTGGAGGAGGCCAAGAAGCGCGACCACCGCAAGATCGGCCGCGAGATGGACCTCTTTATGATGCGCGACGAGGCCCCCGGCTTCCCGTTCTTCCTGCCCAACGGCATGATCCTTAAGAACACGCTGCTGGACTACTGGCGCGAGATCCACCACAAGGCCGGCTACGTGGAGATCTCCACGCCGCTCATCATGAACAAGCAGCTGTGGAAGACCTCGGGCCACTGGGACCACTACAAGGACAACATGTACTCCACCGTCATCGACGACGAAGAGTACTGCATTAAGCCCATGAACTGCCCGGGCGGCGTGCTGGTGTACGCCTCCAAACCGCACTCCTACCGCGAGCTGCCCATCCGCGCCGGCGAGATTGGCCTGGTGCACCGCCACGAGCTGCGCGGCGCCCTGCACGGCCTGTTCCGCGTGCGCTGCTTTAACCAGGACGACGCCCACCTGTTTGTGCGCCCCGACCAGCTGACCGACGAGATCGTGGGCGTGGTCAACCTCATCGACTCCGTGTACCAGAAGTTTGGCTTTAAGTACCACGTTGAGCTTTCCACCCGCCCCGAGGACTCCATGGGCTCCGATGAGGACTGGGCGCGTGCCGAGGAGGGCCTGCGCACCGCTCTGGAGCCGCTGCACATGGACTACGAGGTCAACGAGGGCGACGGCGCCTTCTACGGCCCCAAGATCGACTTCCACCTGGAGGATTCGCTCGGCCGCACCTGGCAGTGCGGTACCGTGCAGCTCGATTTCCAGATGCCGCTCAACTTTGATCTGGAGTACGTGGACGCCGACGGTACCAAGAAGCGCCCCATCATGCTGCACCGCGTGTGCTTTGGCTCCATCGAGCGCTTCATCGGTATTCTGATTGAGCACTTTGCGGGCAAGTTCCCCACCTGGCTGGCTCCCGTGCAGGTCAAGGCGCTTCCGGTTTCCGAGAAGAGCCGCGACTACGCCCACGAGGTGTGCGCCAAGCTGGAGGAGGCCGGCATTCGCGTGGTCTGCGACGACCGCGACGAGAAGATTGGCTACAAGATCCGCGAGGCCCGCAGCATCGACCGCGTGCCCTACATGCTTATCCTGGGCGAGAAGGAGGTCGAGGCCGGCAACATCTCCGTCCGCGATCGCTCCAACGAGACCGTTCAGATGAGCGTTGACGAGTTTGTTGCCAAGGTTCTCGAGGAGATCAAGACTCGCGCCTAAGGCAAACTTCACAACAATTAACAAAGGCGACCGTCTACAAAGGGCGGTCGCCTTTTTTCTTACCAAAATAAGAAAAGCCGCTGGTTGAGCGGCTTTTTTTGTTGCACAAAAATGTACAGGTTTTTGTAGAGGGGTATGGAGATGTACCTACTAGCAGTACATTTTGCGTAATCTGGGCAAACGCTGATTAATTGCTCGTATAATGTCGTCTGTCGAAAGATACAAAAACCTGTACTTTTGCGACTGCGCCTAGCTGCGAGCGAGAAGCCTGTTCTAAACGCCCCTGCATTTGTGTGCATCGCAAAGCCAAAAGAGGGGGCGAGAACATGGAACAGACGGCACGGCGCCAAGAGCAGCTGCCGGGCGCATTTAACGGCGCCACCACCAACAGTCAACACGGCCGCGTCCGCTGGTATCTGGTTCACACCCCCAATGGAAAAGAGCGCGAGACCTGCGAAAAGGTCCGCCGTATTATCCCGAACAACCTTATGCAGGATGCTTTTGTGATGCAAAAGGAGTTCTGGTTTAAGCGGGACGGCGCATGGTCGCTCCAAACCAAACCTATGTACAAGGAATATTTCTTCGTCGCTACGCACGATGCTGCCGCGCTCGATAGGGCCCTGGCCCAGTTGAGCTTTGGCTGTCGCATCGCCGGCAGTAGGGAGCGGGCGTACATGCCCATGCCGGACGATGCGCAGGATTGGTACCGCAGCGTGCTGGACGACGACGGAGTGGTGCGCAACAGCGTTGCGCGCATAGAAGATGGCGTGTTGCACATAGAACAGGGTCCCTTGGTGGGGCAAGAGGCTCGCGTTAAAAAGATCGACCGTCATAAACGCTGGTGCCTGGTAGACGTGGGCGATGGCGATTCCGTTTTTAGGGAGCTGCTACCGCTTGATGTTCCCAGCAAAACGTAAGGG
>DBFDDV010000123.1:0-11441 GCA_048302525.1 Collinsella sp.
TCTACCGCCCTGGCTGCGCCTGTAGTTGACGGTGTGACCTACGTGACTCCCGATGGCGCACGCGTTGCCTGCGGCGGCTTGGTTCGCGTGGGGCTTGATGCCGGCGAGGCTTTGGGCGCTCTGGAGCGCAAGCGCCGTATCCGCGAGCTGGAAGGCCTGGAGCCCGATCTCGCTGCCGTGTTTGAGCATGTTTCGGATCAGGTCGTCGAGGCCAATGCGGCCGTCGAGGAGGCGCGTGCCGCCGAGGGCGACGCCGCCGGCGAGATTGCCCGTCTTGAGGGCGAGCGCCGCTCGCTGCTCTCCGAGATCGGCCGCCTGGAGCAAAGCGCCAATAATGCCGAGGTTGAGCGCGTGCGCATCTCCAAGCGCCGCGAGCAAGCTGCCGAGGCCGTTCATGCCGCACGTCCGCGCGTGGACGAGCTCACTCGTTCGCGTGACGAGGCTCGTGCGCAGGCGAGCGACCTGGGCCTGCAGATTGCCGAGGCCAACGATGAGCTCGATCGCGTGCGTCGCGACGATTCCGAGGCCGCCGGCAAGCTCGCCGACGCTAAGGTGCGCCTGGCTCAGACGAGCGAGCGTCTTCGTTCTCTGAGGGGCCGCGTGCCCGACCTGGAGCATCGTCTGGAGGGCATCGACCGCCGTATCCGCGGAACACGCCAGGCCTCGCGCTCGCTTGAGCTGCTGCGCCTTCGCGTCGATCCCATGCACGAGCGCTATTCTGCCCTGTTGGAGCGCGCCTCGGACTGGGCTGCGCGCCTGCGCGATCAGGCTTCGCTCGAGGAAGCGGACTCGGCTTCGCTGAAGAAGACCATCGAGGACGCCAAGACCGAGGTCGCCCGCGCCAAAGAGAGGGTTGATGCTGCCGCCACGATGCAAAATGAGTTCAAGGTCGCACGCGGCAAGCTCGAGGTTCAGGTCGAGGCTGCCATCAAGGCCATTACCGCCGACGGTACCACGGTGCTCGAGGAAGCGCTCATGCTGCCGGCGCCCACCGACCGCGACGCCGCCGAGCGCGAGCTCAACCAGCTCGTGCGCCAGATCAACAACTTGGGTCCTGTGAACCAAGTCGCCATGGAGGAGTACGAGCAGCTCAAGCGCCGTGCCGATTACATCGAGGAGCAACTTGCCGATCTGGAGAGCGCGCGCAAGGCGCTCACCAAGATCACCGTGGCGATCGACCGCAAGATGCGCAAGGCGTTCCTGGTGACGTTTGAGAAGGTTGATGCGAACTTCCGCGAGATCTTCGCCATGCTTTTCCCGGGTGGTCAGGCTCACCTTGAGATGACCGATCCCGAGCATCCTGCCGAGACAGGCATTGAGGTCGTGGCGCAGCCGCGCGGCAAGCGCATCACCAAGATGATGCTCATGTCGGGTGGCGAGAAGAGCCTGACGGCGCTCGCCCTGCTCTTTGCCGTATACCGTACGCGCACGGTGCCGTTCTATGTGCTGGACGAGGTCGAGGCTGCGCTCGACGACGCTAACCTGTCCAAGCTCATCGGCGCCCTCGATGTGCTGCGTTCCGATACGCAGCTCTTGGTAATCTCGCATCAGCGCCGTACTATGGAGGATGCTGACGTTCTCTACGGCGTCTCGATGCAAGCCGACGGCGTCAGTCGCGTCGTCTCGCAAAAACTCGATCGCGAAACCGGAAAGGTCGTGAATGCATAATGGGATTCTTTGACGCTCTCTCGCGCGGACTTGAGCGCAGCCGCGAGGCCCTTAACGAGGTCTTCTACTTTGGCGGCGAGGTCGACGAGGATTTTTGGGAGGACCTTGAGGACACCCTCGTTATGGGTGACATGGGTGCCGAGGTCGCCATTCAGGTCTCCGATGACCTGCGCGACGCCGCTGCCAAGAAGAACCTCAAGACCGCCCCGCAGCTTCGCCGTGCCCTGGCCGAGCAGCTCGAGGGCCATTTTGTGCCTGTTGAGCGCGATCCGTTTTCCGATACGCCGAGCTGCGTGCTGTTTGTCGGCATCAACGGTGCCGGCAAGACCACCACGGTCGGCAAGATTGCGAGCGCCATGGCCGCCCGCGGCAAGAACGTGGTGATCGGTTCGGCCGACACCTTTCGCGCCGCCGCCATCGAGCAGCTCGATGTGTGGGGGCAGCGTGCCGGCGTACCGGTTATCAAGCGTGACCGCGGCTCCGATCCGGCCAGCGTATGCTATGACGTGCTCGACGAGGCCGATAAGCGCGGCAGCGACCTGGTGCTCATCGATACCGCCGGTCGTCTGCACACGAGCCCCGAACTCATGCGCGAGCTCGCCAAGGTGGTCAATGTGACCCGTAAGCGCGCCGCCAATATGGCCGCCGGTCCCATGCCTGTCTCGGTCGTGCTTGTGATCGATGCCGCCACGGGTCAGAACGGTCTGAACCAGGCGCTCGAGTTTAACGAGGCGCTGGGCCTGGACGGTATTATCATGACTAAGCTCGACGGCACGGCTAAGGGTGGTATCGCCATGGCCGTGGCCGAGAAGCTCAAGCTCCCGATCCTTCGCATCGGCGTGGGCGAGCAGGTCGATGACCTGCAGGAGTTTAACGCCAAAGATTTCTGCCGCGCCCTGGTGGGCGAGTCCAACTAAGGAGTGACTAGTGTTTGATTCCCTGAGCGATCGCCTCAACGACACATTTGACCGCCTGCGCGGCAAGGGTAAGCTGACCGAGGCCGATATCACTTCGGCCATGCGCGATATTCGCATGGCGCTACTCGAGGCCGACGTCAACTTCAAGGTCGTCAAGGAGTTCGTCGCCAAGACCAAGGAGCGCTGCATGACCGCCGAGGTCATGGAGTCGCTGTCGCCGGCACAAAACGTCGTCAAGATCGTGCTCGACGAGCTCACCGAGATGCTCGGCTCAACCGAGAGCAAGCTCGTCTTTAGCAACCGTATTCCCAATGTCATCATGCTCGTGGGCCTGCAGGGCTCCGGTAAGACCACGGCGGCTGTAAAGCTGGCCTACCTGCTTAAGAAGCAGGGCCGCTCGCCGCTGCTCGCCGCGTGCGACGTCTACCGTCCCGCCGCTGCCGACCAGCTGGCCACGCTCGGTGGCGAGATCGGCGTGCCGGTCTTCCGCGGTGACGGCGCGCATCCGGTCGACATTGCCAAGGGCGCCATCCAGGAGGCCGTCGACCATCTGCGTGACGTGGTCATTGTCGATACCGCCGGTCGTCTGCAGATCGACGAGCAGATGATGCAGGAGGCCGTCGACATCAAGAAGGCCGTCAAGCCCGACCAGGTGCTGATGGTCGTCGACGCCATGACCGGCCAGGACATCGTCAACGTCGTCTCGACCTTCGCCGATCGCACCGACTTTGATGGCGTGATTATCTCCAAGCTCGACGGCGATGCCCGTGGCGGTGGCGCACTTTCGGTGCGTCAGGTGACCGGTAAGCCCATCAAGTTTGTGAGCATGGGCGAGAAACCCGATTCGCTTGAGCCGTTCTATCCCGATCGCATGGCCAAGCGAATCTTGGGCATGGGCGATGTTGTCGGCATTATCGAGAAGGCCCAGGAGGCAGCCGATGCAGAGCAGCTTGAGGCTGCCGAGCGTATGCTGCGCGAGGGCTTCACCATGAACGATATGCTCGACCAGATGAAAGCCGTCAAAAAGATGGGCGGCATGAAGGGTATTCTGGGTATGCTTCCTGGCGGTCAGCGCGCGCTCAACCAGATGGGCGGCAATCTGGACGAGGGTATCTTTGATAAGAACGAGGCCATTATCATGTCGATGACCAAGGAGGAGCGCCTGCGCCCCTCCATCATCAACGGTCAGCGTCGTGCCCGCATTGCCAAGGGCGCTGGTGTGACCCCCACCGAGGTCAACAGCCTTATGAAGCAGTGGGGCGAGATGAACAAGATGATGGGCCGCATGCGCACGATGGCCAATCAGGCGCAGGCCGGCGGTAAGAAGGGCAAAAAGGGCAAGAAGGGCAAGAAGATGCGCATGCCCAATATCCCCGGTCTGGACGCCATGGGTCTGGGCGGCCTGGGAACTGGCGGCCCCAAGTCCGATATGGATTTGCTGCGCCAGATGGAAGCGCAGATGCGTAACAAGAAGTAGGCGGCTTAATCGAGCCGAATATGGCGAAGGCCGCTCGGATGGTGTCCGGGCGGCCTTCGCCGTTTGTTCGCTGGTTGTCGCACGCGTGGAAGCGCGTTCTCGACGAGGTGCTTGCCGCTAGTGGCAGCCGCAGCCTTCGTGCCCGTCATGGTCGTGGTGACCGTGGCAGCCGCAGGACTCGCCATGCTCGTGGATGTGCTTGTGATCATGTCCATGGCAGTCGCAGGTGGCCTCGCCGTTCTGTGCGAGCGTGCCGGCAATAAGGGCCTCGACGCAGGCATCGCAGCTGCCCTGGGCGCCCGCATAGACCGTGATGCCGGCTTGGGCAAGCGCGTTGATAGCGCCGCCGCCGATACCGCCGCAAATGAGCGTGTCAACGCCACCGTTGGCAAGCAGGCCCGCCAAGGCGCCGTGGCCGGTGCCACCGGTGCCTACGACCTGCTCGTTGAGCACCTTGCCATCCTGGATGTCGTAGATCTTGAACTGCTCGCTGCGGCCAAAGTGCATAAAGATGTTGCCGTTGTCGTACGTCGTTGCCACCCTCATGGTGCCGACCTCCTTTGCTGGCCATGCGGCCGTCGTCGTGGCGATGGGGGAGTACGCGATATTGCCGCCCGCGATGACGAGCGCTCGTCCGTTGACCAGCGCTTCGGCCACCTTGCGATGCGCGCGGCTGCAAATGGCCGCCACCGTTGCGCGGGCGATGCCCATCTGCTGGGCGACCGCCTCTTGGTTGAGACCTTCCAGGTCGCACAGGCGCAGCACCTCAAGCTCGTCGACGGTCATGTCGATGGCATCACCGCTGGCCAGGCCATCGGGGGTAAAGCCACGGTATTCGGGGATGATCCCGACGCGGCGCAGTTTTTCGCGTCTTCCTGCCATGCACACTCCTTATCTGACATATGTCAACAATAGGATAACGCGTTAGTCGTTGGGCGCAAGGCATTTCTGTCATATGTCAGAAAAAGGCTAAGATGCCTCGTTGCCGCATGCGGAGCCGCGCTGCCGTGCATTGCGTGTGCCGGACTAAGTGTCCAATTCGACACTCGCGCGCCTGGGCTACAATAAATCTCGCTTATAGGCGACTGACAGGAGGGTCAATGAGCAAAGCTGATCAGCAGTTTGTAACCATGTGCCGCGATATCTTGGACCATGGCACCACCACCGAGGGCCAAAAGGTCCGCCCGGTGTGGGAGGACGGCACCCCTGCCTATACCATTAAAAACTTTGGTGTCACGGCGCGCTATGATCTGCGCGAGGAGTTCCCCGCGCTCACCCTGCGTCGTACGGCGCTTAAGTCTGCCATGGACGAGATTCTGTGGATCTATCAAAAGAAGTCCAATAACGTGCATGACCTCAACAGCCATATCTGGGATGAGTGGGCCGATGAGACCGGTTCCATCGGTAAAGCCTACGGCTATCAGATTGGTCAGAAGAGCCATTACGCCGAGGGCGACTTCGACCAGATGGACCGTGTACTGTACGACCTTAAGCACACGCCGTATAGTCGCCGCATTATGACCAATACGTACGTGTTTAGCGATCTGTCCGAGATGCACCTTTATCCATGCGCCTATAGCGTGACCTATAACGTGACGCAGCGTCCTCAGGACGATAAACCCACACTCAACATGATTCTCAACCAGCGCAGCCAGGACATTTTGGCCGCGAACAACTGGAATGTGTGCCAGTACGCCATTTTGCTGATGATGGTCGCGCAGTCGGTCGATATGATTCCCGGTGAGCTGCTGCATGTGATTGCCGATGCCCACATTTACGACCGTCATGTCGATATTGTCCGTGAACTTATCGAGCGTCCGCAGTTTGCGGCGCCCAAGGTAACGCTTAACCCCGACGTGCACGATTTCTATGCGTTTACGACCGATGACCTCATCGTCGAGGGCTACGAGCACGGCCCGCAGGTCAAGAACATTCCCATTGCGGTGTAGGTGGCGCTCATGACGTGTAAGCTTTCTGCCATCGTCGCCGTGTGTGACGACTGGGGCATTGGGCGCGAGGGCGATATGGTGGTGTCTAATCGCGCCGACATGCGCCATTTTGTGGCGTGCACCAAAGGTTGCCCGGTCATTATGGGGCGCAAGACCCTGCTGAGTTTTCCCGGTGGGCGTCCGCTCAAGAACCGCCGCAATATCGTGCTCACCCGCGACGAGAGCTTTGCTCCCGAGGGCGTCGACGTGGTGCATAGCATCGACGAGGCGCTCGCTGCGGTTGCCGATGAGCCCGTTGCGTGGGTGATCGGCGGCGGCGATGTCTATCGGCAATTTTTGCCGTACTGCGTGGAGGCCGAGGTCACGCATAACCACTGCGTCCATCCCGTGGACACGTATTTTCCCAATTTGGATGCCGATCCTGCATGGGAAGTTTCGCGGGCTGGCGGGGTTGCCACGATTGCCGCGGGTGAGGGCGACGAGGGCGTCAATTATGAGTTCGTGACGTATCGTCGCATCGAGGCGTAAATCGTCTGGCGTGAACGGTATCATCGTGTTGATTGAATGCATGGGGCGGCGCTTAGCGTCGCCTCGTTTGGTATAGATGTGCTGTAAAGAAGGGTGCGGGCTGGCTGCTATGACTGATGCCGTTGAGGTTCTGCGAATTGATTCGCTCGAGGACGAGCGGCTCGATGCCTACGTGCGACTGACCGAGCGTGAGCTTCGCTGCGTGCTGGAGCCGCAGAAGGGCATTTTTATCGCTGAGAGTGCCAAGGTCATCGAGCGTGCGGTTCGCGCCGGATATGAGCCGGTGAGCTTTCTTTTGGGCGAGCGCTGGCTCGACCAGATGATGCCGCTGTTTGACCAGCTTGTCGTGCGCGAGGGAGCGGGTCCGGTTCCCGTGTTCGTGGCCTCCATGGAGCTCATGGAGCAGTTGACGGGCTTTAACGTGACGCGCGGCGCGCTGGCGGCGTTCCGTCGCCCGCGTCAGATTCCGGTTGATGAGTTCTTGGGCGGCGTCGTCGAGGCGGTGGGGGATCGTCCGGTGCGCGTGTGCGTGCTTGAGGGTATTGTCGATCACACCAATGTTGGCGCGATTTTCCGCTCGGCTGCCGCATTGAACGTTGACGGTATTTTGGTCAGCCCGACGTGCTGCGACCCGCTGTACCGTCGCTCGGCCCGGGTGAGCATGGGCACCGTGTTTCAGGTGCCGTGGACGCGCATTGGCAGCGAGGCTCGTGTGTGGCCGCATGATGGTCTGAGCGCGTTGCACGATGCCGGCTTTTCGTGCGCCGCTATGGCGTTGACGGACGATTCCGTATCGCTGGACGATCCCGTGCTGCAGAAGATTGATCGCTTGGCGCTTTTTATGGGTACCGAGGGTGCCGGCTTGGGCGCCAAGACCATTGCCGGCTGTGACCACGCGGTGCGCATTCCGATGGCGCACGGGGTCGATTCGCTTAACGTTGCCGCGGCGAGCGCCGTCGCCTTTTGGCAGCTGTGCCCGCACGTGAGCAATGAGTATCACTACCAGCCGGGTTTGTATCACTAGGCAGTTTTCCGCACCGCGCTCTAATTCGGGGTGTTTCGGTCGCCGCCAGTCGGTGCTAAGCTGGTTTTGGCTTTGGTTTTAAATTGCTGTTTTGCTGTTTGACGTATGCGTGTGGGGAGGGCGTGTGGCTAAGAAATCTACGGCTATCGATGTAACGCAAGGTGTCATTTGGCAGCAACTACTGTCGCTGTGCGTTCCCATCTTTTTTAGTTCGTTTTTTCAGCAGGCCTACACGCTTATCGGTACCTATATCGTCGGTCAGTTTGGCGGCAAACTCGCGTTGGGCGGCATTCAGGCCACGATGGTCCTCACCGAGCTCTGCATTGGCTTTTGCGTTGGCGTCGGCGCCGGCTGCGCGGTCATTACCGGTCAGTATTTTGGCCAGCACGATGATGAACGGCTGAGTCGTTCGGTCCATACCGCCATGACGCTCGCGCTGGTGGGCGGTATCGTTTTCTCGATTCTTGGCATAGTGTTCGTTGAGCCCATGCTGGTGCTTATGAACACGCCGCATGAACTATTGGCCGAGGGCGTGGCCTATGCTCGCTGTTATTTTGCCGCGATGGTTGCGGCACTGCTGCTTAATATGGGAACCGCACTGCTGCGTGCCGTGGGCGACACACGCGGCCCCGCCGTGATCATTGCCTCTGGCTGCCTGGTTAACGTGGTGCTGGATATCATCTTTGTCGCTGTGTTGCATATGGAGGCGCTGGGCTGCGGCATCGCAGTGGCGCTGACCATTTGCTCCAATGCAACGATGATCGTGTTTCGCATGATGCGCGCTCCGGGTGCATGGCGTCTTTCGCTGTCTAAGCTCGGCATCGATCGCGGTATTTGCAAGAGTATGATCTCGTGTGGTCTGCCACTCGGTTTTCAATCGGCTGCCTATTCGATCTCGAACGTGCTGATCCAGGTGTCGGTTAATTCGTTTGGCGCCGATGTCACGACTGCTTGGGGTCTATCTGGGCGCCTGGATGGCATTATCTGGATGGTGACCGAGGCGCTCGGCGTATCGATCACTACGTTCTCGGCGCAGAACTTTGGCGCGCGCAATTACGAGCGCATGCGCAAGGGCTACCATACGTCGCTCGTGCTGTCGTTTATGCTCATTGGTGGCCTGTCTGCCGTGTTGCTGGTGTTCTCGGGTCCGTTGTCGCGTCTGTTTGTCGACGATGCTTCGATTTCGGCGTACACCACGACGATTCTTCACTTTATTGCGCCGTTCTACGCGATTTTCTCGATTATCGAAAACGCGTCGGGCTCCATTCGCGGTGCCGGCGTGAGCTTGCAGCCCATGCTGCTCACGATTTTTGGCACCGTCGTGCTCAGGGTGATCTGGGTGTTTGCGATCATGCCCTTCGATCCGTCGCTCGAGCATCTACTGCTGGTCTACCCCGTAACGTGGCTCATTACGGCCACGATGTTCACCATCTACCACCACAGCGGCAACTGGCTCGGCCGCGCCACCGCCTAGCCATTCGGGACGTCCCCAATGGCTAGTATTCGATGCCTTGGCGGGCTAGGAGTCCTTCGTCGAAGTAGTGTTTGATGGGGCGCATTTCGGTGACAAGGTCGGCGAGGTTCGCGAGGGGCAGCAGGCCGCGGCCGGTTAGCACGAGCTCCGTGGTGGCGGGCTTTATCGCGATCAGCGCTTCGACATCCTCGCGCGTCACGAAGCAGCCGTCGTCTTGCCCTTGCCGTCGCCTGTATAGATTTGAACCTTGCCGACTTACAGTGATGCCATCTCTGTCCTTTCGTGCCCGGCGTCGGTTTATCGTCGCTCGGGTTGGGTATTCTAGAAACCATTATCAACCCCAGTAGATGGAGTTCAAGCAGATGGAGATGGATGACAACAAGCGTAGACGGAATATGATCCTCTACGTGCTCATCGCCTTCGTCGTCTACCTCGTGCTCTCGACCGTTCTGTTCCCCAACATCGGTCACACGCAGCAGATTACGAAGACCGATTACTCGACGTTTGTCAAAGCGCTCGATAAGAAGAGTGTCGACAAGGTCGAGTACAACACGGACGATTACTCGATTTATTACACCAAGAAGGGCGAGGACGAGAACATCGCCTATAAGACGACCGGTGTGCCGAACGATGCGGGCTTTACCGATCGCGTGCTTGAGTCTGGCGCTTCGCTGGAGTCGGTCGTTCCCGATAAAAACTCGGGTTTGATGACCTACTACCTGCTCACGCTCATTCTTCCCATGGCGATTTTCTTCCTCATCGGTTGGTGGCTCAACCGCCGCATGAAGAAGGCTATGGGCGATGACGGCCCGTCGATGAACTTTGGCGGCGGCGGTTTTGGCGGCGGCGGACTGGGTAAGTCCGGCGCGCGCGTGATCGCCTCCAAGGACGTGGGCGTGACCTTTAAGGACGTCGCCGGCCAGGAAGAGGCCAAGGAGTCCCTCAAGGAGGTCGTCGACTTTCTGGAGAAGCCGCAGCGCTACGAGGAGATTGGCGCCAAGCTGCCGCGCGGTGCTCTCCTTGTTGGCCCTCCGGGTACCGGTAAGACCCTGCTAGCCAAGGCTGTTGCCGGCGAGGCTGGTGTTCCGTTCTTTAGCATTTCGGGTTCTGAGTTCGTCGAGATGTTCGTCGGCCGTGGCGCCGCCAAGGTGCGTGACCTTTTTAAGCAGGCCAAGGAAAAGGCCCCGTGCATCGTGTTTATCGACGAGATCGATACCATCGGTAAGAAGCGCGATGGCGGCGGTTTTAGCGGCAACGACGAGCGTGAGCAGACGCTCAATCAGTTGCTGACCGAGATGGATGGCTTCGATAACCACAAGGGTATCGTTGTCCTTGCCGCAACCAATCGCCCCGACAGTCTCGATCCGGCGCTGCTGCGCCCCGGTCGTTTTGACCGCCGCATCCCCGTCGAGTTGCCCGATCTGACCGGCCGTAAGAACATCCTCGAGCTTCACGCCAAGAGTGTGAAGACCGAGCCGCCGATCGATCTGACCGCGATTGCCCGCGCCACGCCCGGTGCCTCGGGCGCCGACCTGGCCAATATCATCAACGAGGGCGCCCTGCGCGCCGTTCGCGAGGGTCGCAAGCGTGCAACCCAGGACGACTTCGAGGAGTCGGTGGAGGTCGTCATTGCCGGCCAACAGCGTAAGTCCACGGTGCTTTCCGACCACGAGAAGCAGGTCGTTTCCTACCACGAGATCGGCCATGCTATCGTCGCTGCCCGCCAAAAGGGTTCCGCGCCGGTTACCAAGATCACCATCGTGCCGCGCACGAGCGGTGCTCTTGGCTATACCATGCAGGTCGAGGAGGACGAGCGCTTCCTGACGACACGCCAGGAGGTCTTGGACAAGCTCGCCGTCTACTGCGGCGGCCGTGCGGCCGAGGAACTCATCTTTGGCGAGATGACGACC
This sequence comes from Collinsella sp., assembly GCA_048302525.1. GTDB lineage: Bacteria > Actinomycetota > Coriobacteriia > Coriobacteriales > Coriobacteriaceae > Collinsella. Next base: position 10,948 of record DBFDDV010000123.1, read on the forward strand.
GGTGCCGCCAACGATATCGAACAGGCCACCAAGCTTGCCCGTAACATGGTGACGCGCTTTGGTATGTCCGACGAGTTTGGCATGATGGCGCTCGGTACCGTGCAGAACGCGTATCTCAATCAGGACACGTCGCTCACCTGCGCCCCTGGTACGGCCGAGCGTGTGGACGCGATTGTCGCTAAGCTGATCGAGGACGCGCACGATCGCGCCCTGCAGATCCTCAAGGAAAACAAGTTCAAGCTCCATGAGCTGGCTCGTTATCTGTACAAGAAGGAGACCATCACGGGTGAGGAGTTCATGAACCTCCTCACGCGCGAGAATTCGCTGATGCCCAAGCAACAGTAACGCCGCGGTCGAGCCAGTAAACGCCGACGCCCCATTTGAGCAGCTTTCTCAAATGGGGCGTTTTGCTTGAGAGGGATGGAAATGAAGATCGTGGTGAGCGCCTGCTTGATGGGCGAGAGCTGCAAGTATAACGGGCTTGACAACTATCG
>DBFDDV010000124.1:0-23822 GCA_048302525.1 Collinsella sp.
AGCGGCGGCGACCTTCTTCATCATGACGGCGGGACCGCAGCTGGCAACGTAGTCGTAGCCGCCCTCTCCAAGCAGCTCGGCTGCCGGGTCGGTGCAAAAACCGTGCGTGCCCAGCGTGCCATCGTCGGTGCACACGTTAACCGTGGCGCCCAGCGCGCGGAACTCGTCGATGCCCACGGCCTTGGAAGCGGTGCCAAAGCCCAGGCACACGTCCACATCAACACTCTGCTCGGCAAGCATACCGGCAAGACACAGCACAGGCGGAACGCCGATGCCACCGGCGACGAGCAGGGCCTTCCTGGTGCCCTCGGGTACCATCCAGCCACGGCCACCGGGGCCCAGCAGGTTAGAGGAGGAGCCAGGGCCCATCTGGGACAAACGACGGGTATCGTCGCCCACGACGGCGTACCACAGCTCGACGGTGCCGGCCTCGGCGTCGGCGCGGTAGTAGCTCAGGGGCACGCGAAGCAGCGAGGACGCATCACCGGGTACGGCGATGTTCACAAACTGACCGGGCTTGAGCGCACTTGCAAGCTTGGGGGCCGAGATGACGAGCGAGAAGACGCCGTCGGCAATCTCCCGGTTCGAGACGACCTCGAAGTCATGCATGCGTGCAGTGGAAGGTGTGGGCATAAACGCTCCAATCCCCCATGCGGTTGCATGGTCCAAACGAATAGAAAGCGCGGCACCGCAAGGGCGCCGCGCACAAAAGCGATAAGGCTATGCTAGCAGATGCAGCCGTCGGCGAGCGTCTGCTTGCCGCCGACAAACACATCGGTGGCACGACCGGTGAGCGTGCGGCCGGCAAAACCGGAGTTCTCGGCACGCGACTCGTAACCGTCCTCGCCGACCGTCCAGGTTGCGGTGGGATCGAACACGGTCAGGTCGGCAACGGAGCCCGCCTTGACCTGAACCTGGTCGAGGCCCAAGATCTCACGCGGCTTGATGGCCATGAGCTCGACCATGCGGCCCATGCTCATCTTGCCCGTGTTGACCAGCTCGGTGAGGACGAGCGACAGCGAAGTCTCGAGGCCGATCATACCAAAGGGCGCAAGCTCGAACTCGCGGGCCTTCTCCCACGGGGTGTGGGGAGCGTGATCGGTGACGATAGCGTCGACGGTGCCGTCGATGACGCCCTGACGGATGGCCTCGGCGTCCTCGTCGGTGCGCAGCGGCGGATTGACCTTGAGCGAGGTGTTGTAGGTCTCGTCCAAGTCGTTCTCGGTCAGAAACATGTGGTGCGGGGTGGCCTCGCAGGTCACCTGGACGCCAGCGGCCTTACCGGCACGCACGAGCTCGAGACCGTGAGCGGTGGAGATGTGCTGGATGTGCAGCTTGGCACCGGTCAGCTTGGCGATCTCGATGTCGCGGGCGATCTGGAGCTCCTCGCCGGCAGCCGGCCAGCCCTCGAGAGCCAGACGGGTCGAGACCTTGCCCTCGTTGATCTGGCCGTGGCCGACCAGGTCCTCGTCCTGGCAATGGCTCATAAAGACCTTGCCGAACATCTTGCCGTAGTCCATGCAGCGACGGAGCATACCCGCGCCCTGCACGCCGCGACCGTCGTCGGTGAAGGCGACGGCGCCATGGGCGACCATATCGCCCATCTCGGACATGGCCTCGCCCTTAAGACCGCGGGTCATGGCGCCCGACGGATAGACGCGGCAGTGACCGACCTCGGCAGCGCGGGACTTGACGAACTCCACGACGGTGCCGTTATCGGTGACGGGATCGGTGTTGGGCATGGCGCACACGCCGGTAAAGCCGCCCTTGGCAGCTGCGCGGGTGCCGCTCTCGATGTCCTCTTTGACCTCGTAGCCGGGCTCGCGAAGGTGAACGTGCATATCCACCAGGCCAGGGACGAGGTACTTGCCGGAAAGGTCGCGGACCTCGGCTCCCTCGACGGCGAGATTCTCGCCGACCTCGGCGATCTTGTCGCCGTCAATCAGGACGTCAACGACACCGTCAAGCTCGACGGACGGGTCGACGACGTGGGCATTCTTAAGAAGCAAGGCCATTATCGGCACCTCCAAGCAGCAGATACAGGATAGCCATACGCACGCAGATACCGGCGTAGACCTGCTCCAGGATGACGGAGCGTTGCGGGTGGTCGGCCATATAGGAGTCGAACTCGACGCCGCGGTTGATGGGGCCCGGGTGGCAGATGATCGCATCGGGCTTCATGAGCTTCTCGCGGTCCTTGGTCAGACCGAAGAGCTTGTGGTACTCACGAATGGTCGGGAACGGGGCACCCTCGAGGCGCTCCTGCTGCACGCGCAGCATGTAGACGACGTCCAGCTCGGGCAGGACGGAATCGAGGTCGCTCGTCACGTGGTCGCAGCCCAGGACCTCGGGCGCCGGCGGCAACAGCGTGCCGGGGGCGACGGCGTAGGTCTCGCAGCCCATGATCTTAAGGGCGGGAATCAGCGAGCCGCAGACACGGGAGTGCGCGATATCGCCGACGACAGCGACCTTCAGACCGTGGAAGTCACCCTTGTGCTCCCAGATGGTGTACAGGTCGAGCAGGGCCTGCGTGGGATGGTTGTGCTTGCCGTCGCCGGCGCAGATGACGCTCGCGGGCGAGTTCTGCGTGAGGATGTAGGGAGCACCGGCGTGCTTATCGCGCACGACGATGCAGTCGATCTTATAGGCGTTGAGGGTCTCGACGGTGTCGACGAGGCTCTCGCCCTTGACCGTGGAGGTCGAGGAGCCGCCAAAGTTGAGGCTGTCGGCCGAAAGACGCTTCTCGGCGAGCTCGAAGGAGCTACGGGTGCGCGTCGAGGGCTCGTTGAACATGTTGACGATGGTCTTACCCTTGAGCGTGGGGACCTTCTTGATCGCACGCTCGTTGACCTCAGAGAACGCCTTGGCGGTCTCGAGGATGAGCTTGATGTCCTCTTCGGAGTACTCGGTAATGTCGATCAGGTGCTTATGGTTGAACGCCACGGTACTACTCACCTCCCAGCGGCGCGGAGCCCACGTGGGAACCCGGCGCGACGTCGTTAATCTCGACGGCGGTGTGGCCGTCGACTTCCTTCATATATAGGTGCACGTTCTCCTCATGCGACGAGGGAACGTTCTTGCCGACAAAGTCCGGCGAGATGGGGAGCTCGCGGTGACCGCGGTCAACGAGAACTGCCAGCTCAATACGGCTCGGACGGCCCAGGTCCATGACGGCGTCCAGAGCAGCGCGGATGGTACGACCCGTGTACAGGATGTCGTCCACCAGCACGACGCGCTTGCCGTCGACGCTAAAGGGAATGTTGGTGGCGTGGATCGCGGGAGCGAAATTGGTCGCATAGTCATCGCGGTAGAAGCTGATGTCGAGGCTGCCGAGCGGAACTTCGACGCCCTCGATCTCCTTGATCTCCTCGGCGAGCTTCTTTGCCAGAAGGTCGCCGCGCGTGACGATGCCGACCAGAGCGAGGTCTTCACAGCCCTCGTTGCGCTCGAGAATCTCGTGCGCGATGCGGGTCATCGCTCGATTGACGGCGGTCTCGTCCATGATGACCGCCTTGGGGGAAGTCGTGCCCATCGATCTCCTTCCTCACATGTCTTGACTGCTGACACAGTCAAAAAAATAGATGCCCGACCGCTCAAAGCGGACCAGACACCCACAGGAAGGGCTGCTCGCATGGCAGCTATGTAATTCCATGTGGGTATCTCGTACCCCTTTAATGGTCAAGGGATAGTGTAGCCAACCTCGAGCTTAATTGCGAGCATAAATACAGAGCAATCCGTAAACGGAGCCCAATGCTCCATAAACCTATATATATTTGTGGGACGAGCTTGAAAACGCACGCACGAGCTGGCATAATCCCCTCTGCTGCACGCAAATCGGATCTACGTCCAGGGCCGTAGCGTGGGCACTATCGCCAAAAGAGGAATATCTCTGTGTAGATTACGCACAGGGAGCTGCTTCTGTGCTATAGTTCAGGCTTGTTTGTTAACGCGACATGTTCGTTTGTCGCCCAAGGAGGGTCAGTTATGTCCAAAGTTTGCGAAGTTTGCGGTAAGCACCCCGTTGCCGGTCGCTCCATCAGCCACTCTCACCGCGTCACCAACCGTAAGTTCCGCCCCAACATCCAGCGCGTCTACGTCGTCGTCGATGGTCACCGTCGCAAGATGAACGTTTGCTCCACCTGCCTCAAGTCCGGCAAGGTTGCGCGCTCCTAAATAAGGTCTTACCAACAAGTACCTCGGACTCTCCGGGTCAAAGACCTCGCGTTCATATAGAACTATAAGAAACCGCTTTCTTTTGAGAAGGCGGTTTCTTTTTCTATCTATCCAGGAATGCAAAACCAGAGCGAAAATGAACTGCGTCCCAAATCTTGGGCACTCATTGGGGACAGACTTACATGAGTGTTTTCACGCATTGGGGACAGACATGGCGCACGCAAGCGGCACACCGACTGGCTCCGGCCCCTGCCTCACGCTGCATCCTTCCAGCCTGCAGTTGCCTTGGTCACGCTCGTGGCGCCGATACCGGTGATACGGGCAATTTGCTTAACCGTGAGATGTGCCCGCCTGAGCCTCAGCAGGCAGGCATCGCGTTCGGGGCGTGGCAGGGCCTTGAGCAGCGAAGGATCTATGCTCGGCAGAACTTCGCGCGCAACGGAAAGGGCCTCCTCATCGGGGATCCGCCGGCGTGGAAGAACCTCCATTGACCAGATGCGCCCGGCAACTTCCTCGAGATGCTCGCAATAGCAACGGGAGCCACCGACAATATCGAGCATAGGGGCCGCATCACAGATGTCAAAGGGATCATAGCCCAGCTGATACGCCTTATAGCTTGACCAGCGGTACGCATCGAGCGAGTCAAGCGCACCCTTCACGGGATTGAGATGAATATAGTCGAGCAGCTGCACCGCCTGCGTGTCCGACTCAACCGCGACCCGCGAATAGCGATTGTCAAACAGATGTCCCGTTCTCCCCGTTTTTCCATTGAAATACTTAGCATATGCCGTCAGCGCGCACTGCATTGCCTTTGAAAGGTTGTCATATGGGTCATCAACCATCAAATGGAAGTGGTTGTCCATAAGGCACCAAGCCAACACCGCCACTTTATGGCGTGCAAACCTGTCCGAGATGTCCGATAAGAAACGATATCGGTCAGAGTCATCTTCAAAAATAATCTGTTTGGAGTTGCCACGGTCAAAGACGTGGTAATAGCCGGTGAGCGAAACGGCGCGGGCGCATCGGGGCATAATCTCTCCTTTCAAAAACTGAACAGGCAACACCTAAAAGGAGAGAAGGAACGCGAAATGCTGAGCCTGTGATCTATTTATATCCAATGAGCGGCAAAAAAGGCCCAGAACGGCAAAATGGCAAAACGATGTCTGTCCCAAATGAGTGAAAGCACTCATGTAAGTCTGTCCCCAATAAGCGGGGATAAGCGGGGAGATGCAGCGGGCAGATAGTTCTAGTTAAAACGTTTCAGTTTATTGAAGCGTTTTAGTGTGCCTTTTAGAGGAATCTGACCGTTCGCCGAATAATTTCTTGCTATCATGCAAGACGTAGGGTAAATCTCCGATCGCAAGGAGACACAAATGGTGAAAAAGTCACCGGAAAACACTACTCCCGCAATTGTGGACAACGTAGAGGCGCTTGAGGCCAAGCTCGCTCAGATGCGAGAGGCCCAGGCGCTTTTTGCTACGTACACGCAGGAGCAGGTCGACAAGATCTTCTATGAGGCCGCCATGGCCGCCAACAAGGCTCGTATCCCGTTGGCGAAGATGGCCATCGAGGAGACCGGCCGCGGCGTTCTTGAGGACAAGGTCATCAAGAACCACTACGCCGCAGAGTACATCTACAACGCTTACAAGAACACCAAGACCTGTGGTGTCCTGGAGCGCGACGAGGCTTACGGCATCACCAAGATCGCCGAGCCCATCGGCATCGTGGGCGCCGTCATCCCGACGACCAACCCCACCTCCACCGCGATCTTCAAGACGCTGATCTGCCTGAAGACCCGCAACGCCATCATCATCTCCCCGCACCCGGCTGCCGCCAAGTGCACCATCGCCGCCGCCAAGCTCGTGCTTGACGCCGCCGTCAAGGCCGGCGCCCCCGAGGGCATCATCGGCTGGGTCGATGTCCCCTCCATCGAGCTGACTAACATGGTCATGCGCGACGTCGACATCATCCTCGCCACCGGTGGCCCGGGCATGGTCAAGGCCGCTTACTCCTCGGGCAAGCCCGCCCTGGGCGTTGGCGCCGGTAACACCCCGGTCGTCATCGACGACACCGCCGACGTGCTGCTCGCCGTCAACTCCATCATCCACTCCAAGACCTTCGACAACGGCATGATCTGCGCTTCCGAGCAGTCCGTGACCGTCATCGACACCATCTATGACCAGGTTAAGGCCGAGTTCCAGAAGCGCGGCTGCTACTTCGTCAAGCAGGGTGCCGAGATGGAGGCCCTACGTGCCGCCATGTTCAAGAACGGCGCTCTCGATCACCGCATCCCCGGCATGGCTGCCGCCAAGATCGCCGAGCTCGCCGGTATCGAGGTTCCCGCTAAGACCAAGATCCTGATCGCCGAGGTCACCTCCACCGACCCCGCCAAGGAGGAGTTCTCCCACGAGAAGCTCTCCCCGGTCCTGGCCATGTACCACGCCAAGGACTTCCAGGAGGCCGTCGACAAGGCCGAGCACCTGGTGCTCGCCGGTGGCCCGGGCCACACCGCCTCTCTGTACGTGCATCCCGCCCAGGCCGAGAAGATCAGCCTGTTCGAGCACGTCATGAAGGCCTGCCGTATCGTCATCAACACCCCGTCCTCGCACGGCGGCATCGGTGACCTGTACAACTTTGGCATGAAGCCGTCTCTGACCCTGGGCTGCGGCTCCTGGGGCGGCAACTCCGTCTCCGAGAACGTTGGGGTGAAGCACTTGATCAACGTTAAGACTGTGGCCGAGCGCCGTGAGAACATGCTGTGGTTCCGCGCTCCCGAGAAGGTCTACTTCAAGAAGGGTTCCACGCCCGTCGCCCTCGACGAGCTGGGCAACGTCATGGGCAAGAAGCGCGCCTTCATCGTCACCGACCAGTTCCTCTTCAAGAATGGCAACACCCGCGCCATCGAGGCCAAGCTCGACGAGATGGGCATCGCCCACGACTGCTTCTACGACGTCGAGCCCGATCCGTCGCTGCAGTGCGCACGTCGCGGCGCCAAGCAGATGGCCCTCTTTGAGCCGGACGTCATCATCGCCGTCGGCGGTGGCTCCGCTATGGACGCCGGCAAGATCATGTGGATGATGTACGAGCACCCCGAGTGCAAGTTTGAGGACATGGCCATGGACTTCATGGACATCCGCAAGCGTATCTTCACCTTCCCCGAGATGGGCAAGAAGGCCTACTTCGTCGCCGTCCCGACCTCTTCGGGTACCGGCTCCGAGTGCACGCCGTTCGCCATCATCACCGACAAGGAGACCGGCATCAAGTGGCCGCTCGCCGACTACGCGCTGCTCCCCAACATGGCTATCGTCGACGCCGACAACTGCATGACCGCCCCGCGCGGCCTGACCGCTGCCTCCGGCATCGACGTCATGACCCACGCCATCGAGTCCTACGTCTCCATCATGGCTTCCGACTACACCAAGGGCCTCTCCGAGCGCGCTGCCAAGCTCGTCTTCGAGAACCTGCCCTCCAGCTTCACGAACGGCGCCAAGGACCCGCACGCCCGCGAGGAGATGCACAACGCCTCCTGCATGGCCGGTATGGCCTTCGCCAACGCCTTCCTGGGCCTCAACCACTCCATGGCTCACAAGCTCGGCGCTTTCCATCACCTGCCCCACGGCATCGCTAACGCCGTCATCCTGACCCGCGTCATGCGCTACAACGCCGCCGAGGCTCCCGTCAAGATGGGTACCTTCTCCCAGTATCCTTACCCCAACGCGCTGCACAACTACGCCGAGATGGCCAAGTACTGCGGCATCGAGGGCAAGGACGACAAGGAGGTCTTCGAGAACTTCATCACGAAGCTCGAGGAGCTCAAGGACTTCATCGGTGTCAAGAAGACCATCGCCGACTACGGTGTTGACGAGCAGTACTTCCTCGACACCCTCGACGAGATGACCGAGCAGGCATTCAACGACCAGTGCACCGGCGCTAACCCGCGCTATCCGCTCATGAGCGAGATCAAGGAGCTCTACCTGGACGCCTACTACGGCCGCGAGCCTCAGGACTACGCCGTCTGCTAGTTTTTAGCACGGTTTTTTGCGGCGGGGGTGCACGGGTGTTTCACACACCCCCGCCGTCGCTTCTATCGCATCGTTGAAAGGATGCAACCATGCTGCTACCCGATTCCAAGACCGAGCTCGTCCGCCGTGGCAACAAGGTCGTTTACGACCTGGGCGACAAGATCGTCAAGGTCTTTAACGAGACCAAGCCTGTCTCCGACGTGTTCAACGAGGCTTTGAATCTTGCCCGCATCAATGAGTGCGGCATCCGCAGCCCCAAGGCTCTCGAGGTTTCCCAGCTCGAGAACGCCAACGGCTGGGCGCTCGTGACCGAGAAGGTTCCGGGCACCACCCTTGCCGAGAAGATGACTGCCGAGCCCCAGCGCTTTGGTGAGTACCTCGAGATGTTCGTCGACCTCCAGATCGAGATCCACGGCTACACCTCCCCGCTGCTCAACCGTCAGCGCGACAAGTTCGCCCGCATGATCGACAGCCTTGATCAGCTCAATGCCACCACGCGCTACAACCTTCAGGAGCGTCTGGACGGCATGACCAAGGAGTTCAAGGTCTGCCACGGCGACTTCAACCCCTCCAACGTCATCGTCGGCGACGACGGCCAGCTCTATGTGTGCGACTGGGCACACGCCACCCAGGGCTCCCCTGCTGCCGACGTTGCCACCACCTACCTGCTCTTCGCCCTCAACAGCAAGGACCAGGCCGAGGCCTACCTGGAGCTCTACTGCGACCGTGCCGACATGCCCATGCAGGTCGTGCGTCAGTGGACGAGCATCGTCGCCGCTTCCGAGCTCGCTCGTAAGCGCAACGTGAACGATGAGTTCCTGAAGAACTGGATCGACGTCGTCGATTATCAGTAATATCTGAGCGATTTATTTCGCATCGGAGGCACAATGGAAAACCCCGCAGTTCGCATGGGCTGTGGGGTTTCCCTTTTAGATATCAAGGATGCTAAAAGATAAAAGGACGGCCCCACATCTCCCCGATCTGGAGAAATGCGGGGCCGTCCCACATATCGAACTACAAGCGAAATCGTCAATTAACGGCGGGCTGCCTTAACAAGCTCGGCAACCTTGGCAACGACCTCGTCGATCGCCACGTCCTCGCGCTCGCCCGTGGCACGGTCCTTGAGCTCAACGGTGCCGTTCTTAAGACCACGCTTGCCGAGCACCACCTGATACGGGAAGCCCATAAGGTCGTTGTCCGCAAACTTAAAGCCGGGGCGCTCGTCGCGGTCATCCACGACAACCTCGATACCCTCGGCGCACAAGCCCTCGACGATTTGGTCGCAGACGGTCGCACACTCCTCCTTCTTGGGATCGAGCGGAATCACCGCGACCTCGTACGGAGCAACGGAGACCGGCCAGACGATGCCGTGCTCGTCATTGTGCTGCTCCACGACGGCAGCGAGCGAGCGGGACACGCCCACGCCGTAGCAACCCATGATAAGCGGCTTCTCCTTGCCGTCCTCGTCCATAAAGGTGGCACCCATGGCCTCGGAATACTTGGTACCCAACTGGAAGACCTGCGAGACCTCGATGCCGCGGGCAGCGGAGAGCGGCTTGCCGCAGTGCGGGCAGGGATCGCCGGCAACGACGGTGACCAGGTCGGCCCACTCATCGACAGTAAAGTCGCGCCCGGGGCAGGCGCCGGTAAAGTGATAATCGACCTCGTTGGCACCGCAAGCCCACTGCTTGGACTCACGCAGACTCTCGTCGCAGACCAAACGAATGCCGTCGGGCAGGTTAACCGGCCCGATAAAGCCCTTATGCAGACCGTAGGTCTGGAGCTCCTCATCGGTCATCATGCGATAGCCCTTGCCAAAGACGTGCTCGGCCTTGCAATCGTTGAGCTCGTGATCGCCCGGAACAATGGCCACGACCGGCTTGCCCTCGGCGTCGATGAGTGCCAGCGACTTGCGCGTGCCGTTCTCGGGGAAGCCGAAGAACTTGGCAACGGCCTCGATGGTGCCCATGCCCGGAGTCTCGACCTTGGTAAGCGTACCGTCGCCAGGACCCTCGGTCACGACGACCTTGGTGCTTGCCGCCTCGTCATCGGCAGCAAAGCCGCAATCGTCGCAGTAGACGAGCGAAGCCTCGCCGGCGTCGGCCAAAGCCATGTACTCGACGGAGGTATCGCCACCGATCTCACCGGAGTCGGCAACAACGGGCAGGGCCTTGATATAGCAGCGCTCGCAAATGTTAGCGTAGGCCTGCTTCATCTTGTCATACTCCTCCTGCAGGCTCTCCTGCGTGGCGGAGAAGCTGTAGGCGTCCTTCATGATGAACTCGCGACCGCGCATCAGGCCAAAGCGGGGGCGGAACTCGTCGCGGAACTTGTCCTGAATGTGGTACAGGTTGACGGGCAGCTGTTTGTAGGAGCGCAGCTCATTGCGCACCAGGGCCGTGACGGTCTCCTCGTGGGTGGGACCCAGGACGAACTCGCGACCGTGACGGTCGTCAAAGCGCACAAGCTCCTTGCCATAGGCGTCGATGCGGCCGGACTCACGCCACAACTCGGCGTCGACCATGATAGGCATCATAAGCTCCTGGGCACCGGCAGCGTCCATCTCGTCGCGCACGATATTCTCGATCTTACGGATCGAGCGCCAAGCAAGCGGCAGGTAGGAATACAGGCCGGCGGCCTCCTTGCGGATCATGCCGGCACGGAGCAGCAGGCGGTGACTGGCGAGCTCAGCGTCCGCCGGATCCTCTTTAAGCGTCGGCGCATAGAGCTTAGACATGTACATTGCTCGGGTCATTTATTTCTCCTCAATAAGTTTGTCGACCTCGGCCATCAGCGCGTCGACAATTTGGTCCTCAGCTACTTTACCAATGATCTGGCCATGCGAAAAGAGCAAGGCCTGACCACGTCCGCAAGCAACGCCCAGGTCGGCATCAGAAGCCTCGCCGGGGCCATTAACGGCACATCCCATGACGGCAATCGAAAGCGGCGCGGCATAGTTCTTAAGCCGCTCGGTAACCTCCTCGGCAATGGGAATAAGGTTAACCTGGCAGCGGGCGCATGTGGGGCACGAGACAATCTCGGGGCCACGGCGACGCAGGCCCAACGACTGCAGAATACCCCAGGCAACCGGCGGCTCCTCAACCGGATCGGCTGTGAGCGACACACGCATGGTGTCGCCAATGCCTTCGGAAAGCAAGATACCCAAGCCTACAGAGCTCTTGATGGTGCCCTGGAGCTTGGTCCCCGCCTCCGTCACGCCCAGGTGAAGCGGAACGTGGGGAATCTCACGCGACAGGGCTCGATAGGTATCAAGCGTCGTTTGCACGCTATGGGCCTTGGCCGAAAGCACAATGTTCGTAAAGCTGCGGTCCTCAAAGTGCTTGACGAAGCGCTCGCTCGACATCACGAGCTTCTCGGGCTGCGTGAGGTCGTCGCGCTCGGCGATATCCTGCTCAAGCGAACCGGCATTGACGCCGATACGAATCGCACAGCCCGCAGCACCCGCGGCATCGATCACGGCATCGACCTTGGCCCAATCGCCAATGTTGCCGGGATTGATGCGGAGCTTGGCAGCACCGGCCTCCACAGCGCCGATGGCGAGCTTATGGTTAAAGTGAATATCGGCAACAATTGGCACCGGAGACTCGGCACAGATGGTGCGGAAACCCTCAAGCGCGGCCTCAGTGGGCACGCTCACACGCACGATATCGCAGCCAGCCTGCGCCAACGCGCACACTTGCGCAAGCGTTGCCTGGGCATCAGCGGTATCGGTGCAGGTCATGGATTGGACCACCACCGGAGCGCCACCACCGATCTGCACGCCGCCCACATGCACGGGGCGCGTCAACTCGCGAGGCAAAGGATGGGATAAAGACAATCCAAACACTCCCCTACAGAATAAATCGAAGGATGTCGGAACGAAGCATATAGACAAACAGCAGCGCAAAGAGCGCGATGCCCACATAGCTCACAATCGTCTGGACCTTGAGCGGAAGCTCGCGGCCAGCAATCTTTTGAATGATCTCGATGACCAGCTTGCCGCCATCGAGTGGTGGGATGGGCAGCAGGTTCATAAAGCCAAGCGAGAACGAAATGAGGGCGGCAAACGAAAGGAACGTGGCAGGGCCGGCAGCAGCAGCCTGTGAGGACATAACGCTAATACCCACGATCGAAGAGGACTGATCGAGAATCTCCATCGTATGCTGCGGCTGGAGCAGGCGCATCACGCCCTCCGCTGTCTGCACAACATAGGAGAACGACAGGCGAGCCGACGTGATGGGGTCTAAACGGACCACCTGCGTAGAGGCATACACACCTAGGCGATCGTCCTCTTTGAGCGCAACCGTGGTCGAATGCTGCTTACCGTCACGCTCGTACTCAATGGCGATATCGTCCTTACCGGCAGCCTTGCCGATGGCATCGTAAACGTCCATCCAAGTAGAGCACGATACTCCGTCAACCGAAAGGATCGCGTCGCCGCCCTCGATACCCGCCTTGGCGGCAATAGACCCCTCGTCAACCTGACCGATCACGTTGGTATCCATCGGCACGGTGACACCCGCAATAGAGTAGATGCTCATAAGCAGCAAAAAGCCCGTCAGGATATTGACGAGAATGCCCGCGAGCAGCATAAAGGCGCGCTTGAGAAAGCCCTGGCCAAGATAGGTGTGCGAACGCTCTTGTGCAAGGAACTCGGCCTCGCCGCACGGCAGCTCCCACACATCGCCCTCGGCAGTTGAATGTTCGCGATCGAAACGGCGGCCGTCAAAGGTAGTGTAACCCGCCGCATCTCGCGGCAGCGTCTGATACTTGGTGGGATAGTAGCTCGGCAAGGGCTTCTCCCCTTCCTCATACCAGGGTGCGATGGAACCCCAGCCCAGCAACAGGGCGCATGCCTCGAGCACATCCTCCTCGGAAAGCTCAAGCTCGACAGCAAGGTCGGCCACGGTCACGCGACCATGACGATAGATAGCCGCGAGCACGCGATCGGCGCAGGAGACGTCGGTCGGATCCATACCGCAGATGGCAGCGTAGCCACCCAGCAGCAGCGGGGTCACGCCAAACTTGGTTCCAATGCGACGCGACGTGTAATGGATGTCAAAGCGGCAAGGCAGGCCCAAAAAGAACTCGGTCACACGGACGCCGCAGGCACGCGCCGCCAAAAAGTGGCCGCCCTCGTGCAAAAACACGAGGACGGAAAGCATCAGCAGGCCCCAAAAGACCGATGAGAGAACGCTCAGAACAGTATCCATAAAACGAAAAAGCAATCCTTATGGGTTAGGAACGGGTTGCGGCGAGCACCTGCGCAGCCTTTTCACGCGCCCATGCATCGATGTCGTGAAGCTGCTCAAACGAATCGACCGCCTGCATATCGTGGGAATCCATGCAGGATTCCACAATGCGATCGATATCGGTAAAGCTGCAACCATCGTGCAGGAAGGCATCGACGGCGACCTCGTTGGCGGCATTGAGCACGCACGGCATGGTGCCCCCCGTCTTGCCGGCACGTTCGGCCAGTGCCAGACAGCAGAAGGTATCCATGTCGGCAGCATCAAACGTGAGCTGCCCCAGCTCGCGGAAATCGATACGAGGCGCCGGGGTATCCCAACGCTCGGGATACGAGAACGCGAACTGGATGGGAATACGCATGTCGGAAGCACCGAGATGCGCCATCACGGAGCCGTCGGCGAACTCGACCATAGAGTGAATCTTGGACTGACGCTGCACGACCACGTTAATGAAATCGAGGTCGCAGTTAAACAGATGCATGGCCTCAATGCGCTCCAGGCCCTTGTTCATGAGGGTGGCGGAGTCGATGGTGATCTTGGCACCCATGGCCCACGTGGGATGTGCGAGGGCATCGGCACGCGTCACGCGGTCGAGCTCGTCGCGGGTGCGGCCAAAGAACGGACCGCCCGAGCAGGTGAGCCAAATACAATGAGCCTCGCGTGGGTTCTCCCCCAGATAGCACTGGTAGATGGCGGAGTGCTCAGAGTCGACTGGAATAAGCTGGCCCGGTTGCGCCAACGGCATAAGCAAGTCGCCGCCGACGACGAGGGACTCCTTGTTGGCAAGGGCAAGACGCTTATTCGAGGTCAAGGCCGCATGGCTCGCCTCGAGACCGGCGGCGCCCACAATAGCGACGAGCACGCAGTCGACATCGTCGCGACGCGCGAGCTCGCAAACCGCCTGCGCGCCAACGCCGAGCTTCGTTCCCTCGGGCAACTCCTGCAGCATGGCGTCATCGCCATGAGCGACATCGGCCACGGCAACCGCCGGAACCGAGAACTCGCGGGCAGCGGCAACGAGCTCGGAGGTACTGGAGTTAACGGACAGCGCCGTCACCTGCAGGCGATCGGCATGCTGGCGGCACACATCGAGCGCCTGGGTGCCGATAGAGCCCGTACAACCCAGGATGGCAACACGGAGACGTCCATCGGGGCCATACGTCGTCTGGAAGGACATTACAGCACGCCTCCGATCATCAAAAGCAGCTGCGCGGTAATGCAGCCAAAGATAAGCGAATCGCTACGATCGAGCATGCCGCCGTGGCCCGGGATAAGGTTGCCGGAATCCTTGACGCCCACACCGCGCTTGATGCGCGACTCGATAAGGTCGCCGATAACGCCCAGGACGGACACGACCACGCCGCACAGCAGCGCATAGGGCAGGCTGAGCTTGTAGAAATGCGTCGCCCACAGGATGAGCCAAATCAAAACCGAGCCCAGGATGCCGCCGACAAACCCCTCCCAGCTCTTTTTGGGAGAGATCTTGGGAACCATCTTGTGTTTACCGATACGGCTGCCCACGATGTAGGCAAACGAATCGGAGACCCAAAGGGACGCACAAACGCCCACCGAAAGCAGGGCGCCGGCAAAACCGGGCACGGCATCGCGCAGCAGCACGATAGCCGACAGCATAAAGCCAGTGTAGATGGGACCCATGAGCGTCACGGCCACATCAGAGATGCGGGTACGCGGCGACCAGACATACCAAATGCCCACAGCGAGCATCAGGGCAAAAAGCAGGGCATTCAGCAACATCGAATCGCCCAACGCCGACAGCGGAAAGAGTACGGCGGCAGCGATACCCATGCGCTCGTTAGCCATCTTGCCATCGAGCCTCGTCATACGGAAAAACTCATAGCAGCACAGACCGCTCATGACAGAAACAAAGATGGCCGTGGGCACAATACCCAAAACCAAGCACAAGATAAAGACAACGGCATAGACGATACCGGCGGCGGCACGGGTGATAAAGCCGGCAAGCCACGAACCGGTGCCATTCTTCGCTGCGGGCGCTCCCGCAGCGACAGCCTTGCGCTCAGATGTCTTGGGAGCAATTGCCTTGGGACGATCGGACACGATTAAGCCTCCTCGGTCTTGCTCAGACCACCAAACCTACGGTCACGGCCCTGATAGGTCAAAATGGCGTCGACAAGGCCCCAACGATCAAAGTCGGGCCAATAGGTATCGGTGACGTAGAACTCGGAATAAGCCACCTGCCACAGCAGATAGTTCGAAAGGCGCAGCTCACCAGAGGTGCGAATCACAAGCTCAGGATCGGGAAGACCGGCGGTATAAAGGTGAGAAGCCACCATGTCGTCATCAATTGCGGCAGGATCAATCTTACCGGCGGCAACGTCGAGCGCGATCTGACGGACAGCGCGGGTAATCTCGGCACGCGCGCCGTAGTTGACGGCAAGCGCCAGCGTCATACCGGTGTGATTGGCGCACTCGGCAAGACCGCGTTCAAAAACGTCGCGGGTCTTCTTGGGCAGCGCGGAAATATCACCCAAAAAGACAACGCGCACGTTTTCGCGCTTAAGCAGCGGCAACTCATCGATAAACGTCTTGGCAAACAAATGCATCAAAACGTTGACCTCGTGCTGCGGACGATTCCAGTTTTCGGTGGAAAACGCATAGGCCGAAAGGACGTCGACACCCAAGCGCACGCATGCGGTAATGATCTCGCGCAGGGAGACGATACCCGCCTTGTGGCCCTCAGTGCGTGCAAGACCGCGCGACGTGGCCCAACGACCGTTGCCGTCCATGATGCACGAGATATGGTGCGGAATGTTATTGAGGTCAAGGTCGGAAAAACCGACGCCCGCAGGGGCGTCGGCAAAGTACTCGACCAGTTTATGCTCGTCGTATTGCACCTTAGATCTCCATGACCTCGGCTTCTTTTTCCTTCAGAAGCTCCTCGACCTTGGCGACATACTCATCGGTGTGCTTCTGGACCTTGGCCTGCTCGCGACGGACATCGTCCTCGGTGAGCTCCTCATCGCGCTCGAGCTTGTTGTTGAAGTCGCGACGGATGTTACGGATAGACACCTTGGCCTGCTCGGCGTACTCGCGGCACTCCTTGACGAGCTCGCGACGGCGCTCCTCGGTGGGAGCCGGGAACGGCAGACGAACGACGGTGCCATCGGAGTTGGGGGTAATACCTAGATCGGAAGCGCCGATGGCCTTGACGATAGCGTTGATGAGTGCCTTGTCCCACGGCTCGATGAGCAGCATGTGGGCCTCGGGGGTCTTGACGGCGGCAACCTGCGTGACCGGCGTGGGAACACCGTAATAATCGACGGTGATGTCGGACAGAATGTTGGCATTGGCGCGGCCGGTACGGACCTTGGAGAAGTTATGCTTGAGGGACTCGAGCGACTTGTCCATATGGGCGGTGATGTTCTCTGCCATGCTTAATCCTCCTGATAGACGAGCGTGCCGACGGGCTCACCCGAAAGCGCGCGCTTGACGGTGTCCTCGCCATCGATGTTGAGGACCAAAATCGGCATACGGTTATCCTGGCACAGTGCCGTAGCCGTGGAATCCATAACCTGCAGACCGCGGACGAGAACCTCGTGATAGGTAATCTTGTCAAAACGGACGGCATCGGCGCACTTGACGGGATCCTTGTCGTAGATACCGTCGACCTTGGTGGCTTTAATCAGAATCTCGGCGCCGATCTCGCACGCACGAAGAGCCGCGGCGGTGTCGGTCGTAAAGTACGGATTGCCCGAACCGGCGGCAAAAATAACGACGTTGCCCTTGGAAAGGTGGTTGATGGCGCGACGGCGAATATAGGGCTCGCAGATCTCGTTCATCTGGATAGCGCTCATCACGCGGCAGGGAACATCGTTATGCTCGAAGGCATCCTGCAGGGCGAGCGCGTTCATAACGGTTGCCAGCATGCCCATGTAGTCGGCCTGAGCACGCTCCATGCCACCGGCAGCGCCGGCCATGCCGCGGAAAATATTGCCGCCGCCGACAACGACGCCGACCTCATGGCCAACGGCGAGCAGCTCCTTGACCTGCTTGGCAAGATGGTCGGTAACCTTGGGGTCGATGCCATATTGGCCGTCGCCCATCAGTGCTTCGCCGGAAAGCTTAAGAAGCACGCGTTTATATCGGATGTCGGACAAAGCGATCCTCCTTTAATTAGACTCTCAATATGATATCAAAGGCTCTGATAAGAGCCATGAAAAAGCAGGCTGTGAGTAAAACCCACAGCCTGCTCATTACCAGCTACAAGAGCTTATTTACTCGCCACGGACCAGACGGTCAAAGGCAACGACGGTAATGGTGTCGCCGAGCTCCTTGGAGACCTGCTCAGCGTACTTCTTGATGGTGAGGGAGCTGTCCTTGATGAACTCCTGCTCGGTGAGCACGGACTGCTTGTAGAACTTCTCCAGACGGCCGACAGCCATCTTCTCCTGAATAGCCTCGGGCTTGCCGGACTCGGCAGCCTGAGCCATGTAGATCTGCTTCTCGTGCTCGACGGTCTCGGCCGGAACCTGATCGCGGGTAGCGCAGATCGGGGCGACGGCGGCAACCTGAAGGGCAACGTCGTGAGCGAAGGTCTTGAAGGACTCAGCCTGAGCGGTCTCGGCCTTCTCGAAAGCAAACTCGACGAGGACGCCGATCTTACCACCCATGTGGATGTAAGAAGCGAGAGCGCCGTTCTCGGCCTTACGGGCGGCGAAGCGGGAGATCTTCATGTTCTCGCCCATGATGTGAATCATCTCGGTGAGCTCGGAGGAAACGGTCTCCTCGCCCATCGGCTTCTCGAGCAGAGCGTCGACGTCAGCAGGCTCGGTGGTGGCGACAACCTCAGCGACCTTGGAAGCAAAGCCGGTGAACTTGGCGTTAGAGCCAACGAAGTCGGTCTCGCAGGAGAGCTCGAGCAGAGCGCCGGTCTTGCCATCCTCGGAGACGAACGCGGCGACAGCGCCCTCGTTGGTCTCACGGCCAGCCTTCTTGGCAGCCTTGGCAAGGCCGTTCTTACGCAGAACGTCGACAGCGGCGTTCATGTCGCCGTCAGCCTCGACGAGAGCCTTCTTGCACTCCATCATCGGGGAGTCGGTCATCTCGCGGAGCTGCTTGACCATAGCGGCGGTAATCTGGGCCATTGTGGTTCCTTTCAAAGAGATGAAAAAGAATTAACTAAGACTGATTTACTCGGCCTTGGGCTCAGCGGCCATCTCGGCCTCGGAGACCTGCTCCTTGCCGGAGCCAGCGAGGCAGGCGTCAGCCATGAGCTCGCACATAAGGGTGACAGCGGAGATAGCGTCATCGTTGCAGGGGATGCCGTACTCCACCTCGTCGGGATCGGAGTTGGTGTCGATCAGAGCGACGACGGGGATGTTCAGGCGCTGAGCCTCCTTGATGGCGTTCTCCTCGCGCTTGGTGTCGATGACGAAGAGAGCCTGGGGCAGACCCTTCATGTCGCGAGCGCCACCGAGGTTGGTCTGGAGCTTGGTGAGCTCCTTGCCGAGAACAGCCTGCTCCTTCTTGGGCAGAACAGCCATGCGGCCGTCCTCGACCATGGCCTCGAGCTCCTCCATGCGGTTGATGCGGGAGCGGATGGTGACGAAGTTGGTCAGCATACCGCCGAGCCAACGCTGGTTGATGTAAGGCATGTTGGCGCGCTCAGCAGCGTTCTTGACGGCCTCCTGAGCCTGCTTCTTGGTGCCGACGAACAGCACGTTGCCGCCCTTAGCGACGTTCTTGACGAAGGTGTAGGCCTGGTCGGCGTCGAGGATGGTCTGCTTGAGGTCGAGGATGTAGATGCCGTTGCGCTCACCAAAGATGAACGGCTTCATCTTGGGGTTCCAGCGACGGGTCTGGTGACCGAAGTGGCAGCCGGCCTCGAGCAGGGTGCGGATATTAATCTTGGTAGCCATGTTAAACCTCCTGTGGTTTGCCTCCGCGCGGGGTCATCCTCCAAAACCAACCCGGACATGTGCTACCAAAGCCCGGGCACCACGGTATGAAGTAGCCGCGCGTGCGTGATAAAAACATGTTGCCGTGAAGCAACCCGATGAATGATAGCAGGAATGCTTCTTCCTGCCAACCCGCAATCAAAACCACACACCTGAGTGCGGCGCGGGACGTCCCAGCCACTATTCGCCGCGGGGATGGGCTTGAGACACGGCACGTTTGAGCCGATCGGGCGTGAGATGCGTGTAGATTTGCGTCGTGGACAGGCTCGCATGGCCTAGCAGCTCTTGAACCGAGCGCAGGTCCGCACCGCCCTCGAGCAAGTCGGTCGCAAAGGTATGGCGCATCGCATGCGGGGCAATGTCGGCCGGAATGCCGGCGAGCGTCGCCAGCATATGGAACCGCCGCCTGAGCATGGCGGCACTCATGCGATTGCCGCGCGCCGATATAAGCAGCGGATGCGGCCCGGTAGCGGGGTCACGGCGCTTTGCCTGAGCGAGCAACTCCGGCCTCCCCTCCTCAATATAGAGACGCGTCGCCTCGAGCGCACGACGATACAGAGGGACGATACGCTCCTTGCTCCCCTTGCCCCAAAGTCGCAGCGTTCGCTCGGACCAACCAATAGACTCCACGTTGAGCGCCGCGAGCTCCGAGATTCGCGCGCCGGAGGCATAGAGCAACTCAAGCATCGCCGCATCGCGCAGTCCCGCGGGCGTCGAGGTATCAGGCGTCTTGAGCAGCGCCTCAACCTGCTGGGTCGTAAGGACGCCCGGCAGGTCACGCGGCAGCTTGGGCGATGCGATCGCCGAGACCGCATCGCCCTCGACAATCCCCTCGGCAGCCATCCAGCGATAGAGTGAGCGAATGGCAGACAGGTGTGCCGCAAGGGTCCGAGCCGCCGCCTGGCCACGCGACAGCTCGGCCAAATAGGAACGAACGGTCCGTACGTCGGCGGCGCGAGCGTCGATGCCCTCGCGCTCGCACCAGGCAGCAAAGCGCTCCAGCCTCGAGCCATAGGCCGTCACCGTGTTGGGAGAAAGACCCTCGACACGTGCGATATAGGCGATAAACGAGTCGACGGTGTCGTACAGGTCAAAGGCTATGACCAGTCGCCTCCAAACAGATCGGGGCGAGTGGCCAGATAGGCATCAAGGGCCTCGAGGGCGCGATCCGCATAAGCCTGGTAGCGGTCGCGTTTGCTGCGGCGCTTACCATCCTCGAGTGGCGGCACCAGGCCAAAGTTGACATGCATAGGCTGATAGCCCACGGTGGCAGGATCGGTCGCATAGCCCACGAGCGCACCCAGAGCGCCCACACGCGGCAACTCGACGCCCGCGGCCCCGATAGCCTCGGCATAGGTGTTGAGCGCCGCGAGCAGACCTGTCGCCACGGCTTCCATGTACCCCTCAGTGCCGGTGATCTGACCGGCCAGGCGCACGCCGGTACCGGGCACGGCAAAGGTGCCATCGAGCACGTGCGGGGCATCGACAAAGGTGTTGCGGTGCATGACACCGTAGCGGAAGAACTCAGCGTTCTCCAGGCCCGGCACCATATGGAAGACGCGCTTCTGCTCGCCAAAGGTCAGGTTGGTCTGGAAGCCCACCAGGTTATAGGCGGTCTTCTCCTTGTTCTCGGCACGCAGCTGAATCGCCGCCCAGGGACGACGACCGGTTCGCGGGTCGGTGAGGCCGACGGGCTTCATGGCGCCAAAGCGAATGGCGTCCTTGCCGGTGCGCGCAACCTCCTCGGCAGGCTGGCAGGCCTGGAACAGATCACCGCCCTCAAAGTCCTTGAGCACCACGCGGTCGGCCGTGGTAAGCGCCTCGATAAAGGCCTCATACTCTTCCTTATTGAGCGGAGCGTTGAGATAGTCGCCACTCCCCTGCTCCTCGTAGCGCGACTGCGAGAACAGCACGTCCATATCGAGCGTGGAGGCATCGACGATCGGCGCCGCCGCATCAAAGAATGCCAGGGCATCGCCACCGACGAGCTTCATAACCTCTTCACTCCGCGCCGGTGAACACAGCGGGCCCGCGGCAATGACCACGTGACCCTCGGGAATCTGCGTGACCTCGCCGTGCACGACCTCGATATTGGGACGGGCAGCAACCTCGGCCTCGACAAGCTCGGAAAACTTGACGCGGTCGACCGCCAAGGCGCCACCGGCGGGAACAGCCGCGCGATGGGCGCAATCGAGCAGGACTGAACCCATGCGCTCAAGCTCGGCCTTCAGCAAACCAGCCGCGGAATCCGGACGGGTCGACTTAAACGAATTGGAGCAGACGAGCTCTGCCAGGTGATCGGTATGGTGGGCCGGGGAGCTCACCTGGGGGCGCATCTCGCACAGCTTTACGGCAAACCCGCGATCTGCCAGCTGGATCGCGCACTCCGAACCCGCCAGACCGCCACCGATAACTGTCACCTGATCGAACTGCATCTGCAAACACCTTTCTAATTGACACGTTTTCCATTGTGACCGAAGGGTGTCTGGGCGTGAAGGGCAAACTTGGAGGGCGCATACCTTCCATCCATCATGCGCTCGATAAGGCCCTCGAGTTCAAGCGAACCCAAGAGTTTGAGTACGCCGACTGCATCGAGCGACACGAGTGCCGCGATGTCGTCGACCTTGAGCGGAGAAGCGATGAGCGCATGCATAACGGTCTGCTGTGTTGGATCCAGGTCGGCAATGCCGGGAGCATCGGGGCGCGAGTAGCGCAGGGTGCCGTATATGCGAGAGATAGCCATCTCGATGGACTCCTCGTCGACAATGCAGCAGGCACCGTTCGCAATGAGATAATTCGTGCCACGCGACTCGGGCGATAGGATCGACCCCGGCACGGCAAGAAGTTCGCGCCCCAAATCCATAGCAGCCTCGGCTGTAGAAAACGTCCCGGAAGGCATACCCGCCTCGGATACAAAGAGGGCTTGCGACAGGGCCGCGATCACGCGATTGCGACGCGGAAAGGCAAACTTGCGCGGACCCATGCCCCACGGAGAGATCGACACGACCGCGCCGCCCGTATCGAGCGTGCGCGTAATAAGCCCCGCGCTCGAACGCGGGTAGACCACGTCGGCGCCCGTCCCCAGCACCACGACGTGTTTTCCGCCGGCGTTGACCGCAGCCCAACCCGAGGCCTGGTCACAACCGACCGCACCGCCCGAAACTACCGTCACTCCCGCCTCAACCGCCACCTTCGCCGCAAGCTCTGCCACGGCAAGACCATACGGCGAGGCCTTTCGCGCACCGATGATGGAGAGCGCGGGCGTCGAAAGCGCCTCGGGGTTGCCGCGCACATAGAGCGTCTGAGGTACATCAGAAAGCTCCAAAACGGTCTCGGGATACAACGCATCGCCTGGATGCAGCTCAAAGGTCCCCTCGGCCATCATTGGTCCCTCCTTCCCTGGTACATCGCCGCCTCGAGCACGTGGTCCTGCGTCACCTGCTCGCTCTCGGCGACATCTGCGATCGTGCGCGCAATGCGAACAAGGCGCACGATGCCACGCCCTGTGAGATGCGTGCGCTTCGACAGGCCGAGCACACACTTCTCCGCCGCATCATCGAGCTCAAAGGTCGAAACGACGCCGTCAATGGACTGAGTCTCGTCATCCTCGGCCTCGGCATCCGCATCGTCCATGCGGGATTCGCGCCAAGCGCGAAAGGCGCGACCGCGCACAACGTAGTCACGTAACTCGGCCGACGACATGCCCTCCGCACCCTCGATAATCACTTGAGGGTCGGGACGGGTCACATCGATCATCATGTCGATACGGTCGGCCAAAGGACCGCGCAGTTTAGACCGATAGCGCTCGACCATCGCCGCCGAGCAGCGACACGGCACCTCGCGATCGCCCAAAAAGCCGCAGGGGCAGGGATTGCTCGCAGCCAGCAGCTGAAAGCGCGACGGGAAGGTAAAAGCCCCGTCGACGCGTACGATCCTCACGTAGCCGCGCTCGATGGGCTGACGCAGCGTCTGCAGCACGCCAGTGGGAAACTCGGCAAGCTCGTCCAAAAAGAGCACGCCGCCATGAGCAAGGCTGATCTCACCCGGGCGCACCGGGCGCCCGCCGCCGATAAGGCCTGCGGTCGAAATACTGTGGTGGGGACTGCGGAAGGGGCGGTGCCCCGCCAACAAGCCATCAATGTTCTCACCCAAAACCGAATGGATGCACAGTGCCTCCTGCTGATCCTCAACGGAAAGCTCGGGCAGGATGCCGGTCATACGGCGTGCGAGCATCGTCTTGCCCGATCCCGGAGACCCGATCATGAACAAGCCGAGTTCTCCTGCCGCCGCAAGCGCCATGCCGCGTTTAGCGACTTCCTGCCCCAGCACGTCTGCATAGTCGAGCTCGGGCTCAAAGGTCGCCTCGACACCCTCGGAATCCAAGTAGTGCCGTGCGGCATCGCCCATGCCGTGAGCAAGCTGAGACAGATGCGCGATAAAGC
>DBFDDV010000125.1:0-4040 GCA_048302525.1 Collinsella sp.
ATTGACAACTTATAGGAGCGTCGGTTTTAGTATCACCAAAATGACCGTGGTTAAGATCATTCAATTCATCGTAGTAAACCGAAGTACTTTTGTTTAACTACAAATAGTATCAGTCTAGGCTTTTTCGAATATCGCGATAATTTGGATGGTAAAACGATTTTCTAGGACAACCGTTCGCCGATGGTAAACGGATGTTGTTTATACAGCCTGTGTACAACAGATATACTTACAATCTGTGCGTAAAGCCCATGGCCCGCAGGCCGTGATTCTATTGAACTGGACCGTATTATGAGATTGATTCACAACAGCCGTCTGCCGCAGTTTCGTACTCCGTTTGGCGCTGTGACCACTGGAACTTCCGTTTCGCTATCGGTGATTTTGGAGGATGCCGACCCCAACCAGGCAACGCTTACCCTGCGTACCTGGGTCGATGAAATCGGTGAGTCTCTGTATCCCATGACGCACGAGGGCGACGGCATATTTACCGTAGAGCTTGAGTGCACTGAGCCCTGTCTTATCTGGTACAGCTTTATCTGCAACATCGAGGGCCAGCCCGAGGTTCGCCTGGGCGCGCCGCAGGGCCGCACCGGCGGCGAGGGCGTAACCTACGACTACGCCGAGGTTCCGTCCTTCCAGATCACCGTTTACAAGCACCGCGAAGTGCGTCCCGAGTGGTACGAGCGCGGCATGGTCTACCAGATCTTCCCCGATCGCTATGCCCGCGACGAAAACTGGCGCGAACGCACGCTTGCCGAAGTTGAAAAACCGCGCAAAGGAATCCAGCGCCGCATGGTCGAGGACTGGAACGAACCGCCCGAGTACGAGCGTGCCGAAGACGGCTCCATCAAGACCTGGGATTTTTACGGCGGCTCGCTCAAGGGTATCCAGAATGACCTGCCCCGCATTGCCGAGCTGGGCTTTACGGCCATCTACCTCAACCCGATCTTTGAGGCCGCGAGCAACCACCGCTACGACACGGCCGACTATACCAAGATCGACCCGATTCTGGGCACCGAGCAGGACTTTACGGAGCTGTGCAAGGCGGCCGAGAAGCTCGGCATTTCTATCATCCTGGACGGCGTCTTCAACCACACGGGCGACGATTCGATCTATTTCAACCGCTACGGCAACTATCCCGGCGTGGGCGCCTGGCAGAGCGAGGATTCACCGTGGCGCGATGCGTTTTACTTCCATGAGGACGGCTCGTATGACTGCTGGTGGGGCGTGGGCAACATGCCCGCCATCAATGAGAGCTCCAAACTGGTGCGCGAGCGGCTCCTGGGCAAGGACGGCGTGATCCGAAAATGGCTGCGCGCCGGCGCCCATGGCTGGCGTCTGGACGTGGCCGATGAGCTTTCCGATGACTTCCTGGCCGAGATCAAAAAGGCCGTGCTCGCCGAGAAACCCGATGCGCTGCTGCTCGGCGAAGTCTGGGAGGACGCCTCCAACAAGATCAGCTATGGCCACCTGCGCCGCTATCTGCAGGGCTCTGAGCTCGACTCTGCCATGGACTACCCCTTCCGCGACATGGTCATCGGCTTTTTGATGGGCTACAAGAATGCCTATCAAGCTGCTGAGGACATCGAGACCCTGCGCGAGAACTACCCGCGCGAGGCACTGGCCTGCGCGCTCAATCTGCTTTCGAGCCACGACCGCCCGCGCATTATCTCGGTGCTCGGCGGTGGCCCCGACGAGTCGCAGCTGCCCGAGAGCGAGCGCAGCAAATGGCGCCTGGACGAGAACTCGATGGGCCTGGCCAAGAGCCGTTTTTGGTTGGCAACGCTCATGCAGATGACCTTCCCGGGCGTTCCCTCAATCTATTACGGTGACGAGTACGGCTTGGAGGGTCTCACCGATCCGGGTAATCGTCGCACCATGCCGACCAAGGAAGACCTGCACGACTTCGATACGTTCGCGATCGTCAAGAACGCATCTTCTGTGCGCCGTGCGCTGCCATTTATGATCGATGGCGAGATCAAGGCCTTTGCACTCAATGATGAGGTGTTGGCCTACAACCGTACGGGCAAGGACGGCGAGTCGGCAACCGTCATCATCAACCGCAGCCTGCGCAACTCGCATCGTGTGACCATTCCGGCACTCGGCGAATGCGCGAGCGATGTGATTAGCGGTCACGAGTGCGAGATCCACAACGGCACGGTCACGCTCGATCTGTATCCGCTGGGTTCGTCGATCATCTATCACCACGCCGAGCAGCGCCTGCAGGAGCCGCTCGATCACGGTGCGGGTGTTGTGTGCCATATCACATCGGTGCCGACCGATGACGGCAAGCCCGGTACGAT
This sequence comes from Collinsella sp., assembly GCA_048302525.1. Lineage (GTDB taxonomy): Bacteria > Actinomycetota > Coriobacteriia > Coriobacteriales > Coriobacteriaceae > Collinsella. The sequence continues at coordinate 2,301 of DBFDDV010000125.1, forward strand.
CGGCGCGCCCACGCGTCGCTTTATCGACCATCTGGCCGCCATGGGCATGCGCTACTGGCAGGTTTTGCCCGTCAATCCCACGGACTTCTTCCGCTCCCCCTACGCCGGTCCTTCGGCCTTTGCAGGCAATATCGACCTGCTACCCGAGAGCCACGAGGAGCTGGCCGCCGACTTTGAGACCTGGAAGGCCCGCGGCGGGGAGGATGCCGATCCGCTGTACACCGCGTTTAAACATCGCAACGCCGATTGGCTCGAGAAGTACTGCGTCTATATGGCCGTCAAAAAGTACTTTGAGGGCGAGTCGCGCCACAATTGGCCGGCAGATGTCGCGCGCTACAACGAGCATCTAATCGACGACAAGCGCTTCCACAACGAGGCCGAGCTTCAGGCGTACATGCAGTACCGCTTTGACCTGGCCTGGTGCGAGCTCATGAACTACGCGCACAAGAAGGGTATCGAGGTTATCGGCGACATTCCTATGTACGTGTCCGACGATTCGGCAGACGCGTGGAGCGAACCTGAGAACTTCTGGCTGTCCGATACCGGCAAGGCGATTGAGATTTCGGGCGCGCCGCCCGACAACTTTGCGCCCGAGGGTCAGGTGTGGGGCAACCCGACGTTCCGCTGGGACCACATGAAGCAGAACGGCTATAGCTGGTGGATGGATCGCCTGCGCCGCGCATTCTCGCTCTACGACCGCGTGCGTCTGGATCACTTCTTGGGATTCCACAGCTACTTTAGTATCCCCGCGGGCAAGGCTTGCGCCGACGGTCGCTGGCTGGCGGGCCCGGGCAAGGACCTGTTCCAGACCGCCTATGACGAGCTGGGTCCGCTCAACTTTATCGCCGAGGACTTGGGCTATTTGACGCCCGGTGTTCGCGCCATGGCTTCGACCTGCGGTTTCCCCGGCATGGATGTGCTTGAGTTTAGCGACTACGACGTTCGTTGCGGTGTGCATCCCACACCAGGAAAGATTCTGTACACCTCGACGCACGATACGTCAACGCTGGCCGGTTGGTGCACGCGTTCCTTTGCGGGCGGCGACGAGCCGAGCGGTGTTGAGGTGGCGGCCAAGCTGATGAGCGACGCGCTGGCAAGCGACGCTCCCCTAGTGATGATGCCGCTACAGGATATCCTGGGGCTTGGCGACGACGCGCGCATGAACGTTCCGGGCGTTGCCACGGGCAACTGGACCTGGCAGGCTGACGAGGCAGACATTGCAGCCGCCGAGAATAAAACCGCACAGCTCCTGCGCAACAACCATAGATTCTGGGGCGAAGCGTGATAAAACCCCCGATATAGGGTACAGTTACAGACGTTTGAATTTTTGCGGGCAGAGTAATCTGCCCGCTTTGTGCTGAAAAGGAAGTATTATGGCGCGCTACGATTACAAGTGCTCGAGCTGCGGAAACGTGTTTGAAGTTGAGCATCCCATGTCCGAGACTCCCGAGGTCGTGTGCCCGAGCTGCGGTGCCCCGGCGGCCAAGACGTTCTCGGCCAGCGGCATCAAGTTTGAGGGCAGCGGCTTCTACAACACCGACCAGCGCAGTGGCGGTTCTAGCACCAACGCCACCAGCGGCTGCTGCGCCAACTGCCCGCATAACCACTAGAAACAACGCGGCCCCGCGATCAACGCCGATCACGGGGCTAATTCTTTGCGCTAAGGGTAGCTAATTTGGGACGGGGCTTTTTTAACTACCCGGCCTGCAGGGTAGTTAAAAAAGCCCCGTCCCAAATTAG
>DBFDDV010000126.1:0-13198 GCA_048302525.1 Collinsella sp.
GGCATGCCCCGCCTCTTACACCACATCTCTGCGCGCTACCCCGGAATCGATCGTTTCGATTAATTTCACGCCTTGCCAAGGCTCAAAATGCCGTGTTTGGTGGGTTAGATATATAGAATAATGTCGAATTGGTATTCTATTCTTGCCAAATATTATGAGACTACATTAACAGCAGTACTCACATTTGACGTTATTTGACCACGGGGTCATTCGAAAACCCCTCCCCACGCCGCCAACCCGCCCCATAGCCGTCAAAAACCTTTAACAACAGCCGCCGCACGTTTTGGCACCGGCTGATTGCCACTCACGGATCGGTACCCCACTATTACCGAACCAAAATCGAAGTCGCGTATCTCATAAAGCTGAAATGACGTACCCTCATCCCAATGAACGCTGATAAGAATGGCTTTCAAATGAGCAACGGCACACATCAATACGCCCTTTTCGGGAGCGCCCTATTCAAATTCAATAAAACGGTCGTCCACGCTTCGGATCCGCGCAAGCAAATCGTTATCTGCAGCAGCGGTCCAGACATCCGTTATACAACGCTGGAAGAATGGGAGAAAGCTGGCGATTCTTTCGATAGACGGGCGCAGATCGAAGATATCGTCACCAGCGCAAGCCCAGCGCGCGACAAACTCGAGCTCTTCCGCAATCTCTTTACTGGTCGCAAAGATGTCTACGCTCATGGGTACCGCAGAAAAGACGGAGGAATTGGCTATACGCCCGCCTGCGCAAATGAGTGGAAGTCAGGCATTTGCCCCAAAGCAAGCCACCAGAGAGTCAAATGCACGGAATGCAGCAGCCGCGTCTTCCCCGAGTTGAGCGATGCCGCGATCATCGCCCATTTCAGAGGCAATGACGATAGGCTTCGAGACGTTATAGGCCAATATGTGCTCGATAAAGACAGTAACACGAAAGTCCTGGTCATCGATTTTGACGGAGCCGATTGGAAAGAAGCGACGAAAGCCATTCGACATGTCGCAAAAAGCCACGGAATCGATGTCGCAGTTGAGCGATCGAGATCGGGCGACGGCGCACATGTCTGGTTTTTCTTCCTAGAGCTCGTCAGCGCAAAGACCGCACGAGATTTTGGAAGCAGCCTTATCACCGAAGCGGCGATACTGAACAAGACAATCACCTTCAAAGCATTTGACCGAATGCTGCCCGCGCAGTCCACCATTCCTGAGGGCGGCTTTGGAAATCTCATAGCGCTGCCTTTTCAAGGAAAAGCGCAGCGAAAAGGGAACAGCGTATTTGTTGACGAGCAATTTGAGCCCTTTCCCGATCAATGGCTTTACCTTTCGCAAATCCAGTTAATCCCGCGCGTGACGGTGCAAAATCTGATCGAGAGCATCGAAAATAGGTCACATGGAATAGCAGCTGTTGCGGCGGCAAACACCGGTGTGCCACATTCCCAGAGACTGCGAAAGCGGCTTCCGCTCACACCGCGGGACTTCCCGTCATCGCTGTCCGTCACGCAGACCGATATGCTCTATATCCCCGAAAAATCTCTGAGTCCCGCAGCTCAAATGGAAGTCCGCAGGCTTGCAACATTTGCCAACCCAGAATTCTTCCGCGCACAATCTATGCATCAATCGGTATTCGGCAAACCGCGGTTCATAGACCTCAGCGAACTTAGAGATGGCTACGTCGCGATTCCCAGAGGCTGCAAGGTTCAACTTGAGCGGCTGCTTCAAGAAGCCGGCGTTTCTGCCCACTATTCAGACAAACGCAAGTCGAGCCATCCAATTGCGATGGCATTTAAAGGGACTCTTCGCCCTGAACAGCAAATTGTCGCTGAACAGATGCTCAGCTATGAAGACGGGATCATGTCCGCACCGACGGGGTTCGGCAAAACCGTCATCGGAGCTTATCTTATTGCTGCCATTGGTCTTCCAACGCTCGTCATCGTTCCTAAAACTGCGCTCATTGCCCAATGGAAATCCCAACTCGAACGATTTCTCGACATCACGGACAACAGAGAGCCCGTCCGAACCCCAAAGGGACGAATCAGCAAAAGACAGCCTCCGCTCATTGGGCAAATCGGAGGAGGCAAGACCGCCATAAGCCGTCTCATCGACATTGCTTCATTCCAGTCGCTATCCGGCAAGGATCCCCAAACCGGCGAGTCATTAGCCAAGGAGTTCGTTCGCGATTACAGTCTCATCATCTGTGACGAATGCCACCATGCGGCCGCGCCACAGCTTGAGCTTGTCCTCAAGTCCGCTCCTGCCAAATATGTATATGGCCTTTCCGCAACGCCCGAGCGTTCGGACGGACTCACGCGGGCACTCTCGATGCTCTGCGGCCCGGTTCGCTATGTCGTCGATCCAAAAACGCAAGCAATCCAACAGGGGATTCAGCGCATTGTTAGACCGCGTTTCATCGGAATTCGATTACCCACCTACGGACCAGGAGCATCCTTTAACCAAATTCTCGATCTCCTGTGTGTACACGCCGCGAGAAACGAAGCAATTATCGAGGACGCCCTCGAGGCCACATCAAACGGCCGGCATCCGCTTGTGCTATCTAAAAGAAAAAAGCATGCCGAAGAGCTATGCAGGCTACTTCAAAGCCGTGGACACGAACCCATACTCTTAACCGGAGAAATCGACGCCAAAGAAAGAAAAGCAATACTGAAGAGTCTTCCCAGCTTTGAGCATGATCATCGAATCATCGTCGCAACTGAAAGTCTTCTGGGCGAGGGCTTCGACCTGTCTTACCTTGACACTTTGCTCATTGCCACTCCAATATCTTGGGACGGCAGCATAACGCAGCAGGCAGGTAGGCTACACAGAAGCCACGAGGGCAAACAGCGGGTTGAGATATTCGACTATGTTGACCTGTCGATACCCATGTTCGCGCGCATGTACCAAAAGAGGCTCAAGACCTACGCCAAGCTGGGGTATGAAGTCTTTGCGGCAAACGACAACAGACAGGACGATCGAAACATCCTCGTTAGGTCGGCAAGAGCCGTGGAGGCTTTAGTGAATGACATCGAGAACGCATCGAAAAGCATTTTTATTGCCGCACCCTACGCGTCCGCCGCATGCCTTGAAAAGCTCGCCGCTGCACTCGCGGATGCCGCTACCCGTGGAATTGCCCTTGAGATTTCTATTGCTTCAACTCCACGCGATGACGTGAAAGCGATTTTTGCCGAGATGAACGTCAACTATCTCATCAAAGCCGAAGGACGCCTGTGCGCATCAGTGATTGACGAGGAAACTGTCTGGTACGGAGCTATTCCGTTGCTGGCTTTCCCAAAGAAAGAAGACTGCAGCATTCGTTTCAAAAGCAGCGAAGTCGCAGCCGAGCTTTTGAGCGAAATTCAGCGAAAAGTGGAACCGGAGGCCGCGGCGACGAACGGGGTACCCCCAGCAGTTGCGGTGGAATAGGGACTGTTTTTGGCTTATTAGCCGCCAATCAATCCCTATTCCACCACAACTTGGAAATCGGCGATCAGCCCAGCGGACCCTGAAACAGCTCCTGATGAGTGCCCATTCTCACCAGCCTAATCATTGGGTTAGTCTTATGGGGAAGATAAAGAACGACCATATCGACCAAGCCATCGGATAGGTGGAAATCGATGTGGCCGTTGTAGTTTCCGCCCGGGTTTGAGAGCTCGTGGGCGCCATACTCCGCCGGAAGTGACCCATGAGCCACAAGCTCTGCAACCGCCGCTTTAAACTCACTTTTTAGCTGCGGATGCATGCGCATCGTTCGTTTGTAGTCCACCTTAAATTGAGCCTCGACTTTAATCTCGAACATCGCTATTCCTCATCGAGGAATGACATAAGCTCATCAGCGTTATTGAATGACGGGCTATCGTCCGGCAAAATCCCCAACTCATGAGCCTCGGCGATCACCATGGCACGCCTCGTCGCCTCGTTGGGCACCTCCGCCCTTCCTACAATCTCAAAAGGAATCTTTCGCTGATTTACCAGCTGCCGAACGGCAAGATTGAGATAGGAATTGAGGCTGAGGCCGACCGAATCCAAGAACTCAGTCGCCTGCTCCTTGAGCCCCTCTTCGATTCGAACCGTCGTAGGCTTAACTGTTGCTGTAGACATTTGCGACCTCCTCGCCCTCGTCTTTTACACCAGTATACCCAATATAAATGGCAATCTGGTGTTAAATAACATCAGATTGCCATGCGTATTCATGTCCTTGATTCTCATTTTCATTGCAACAGCCTCAGGACTCAGCGCAACGCGTTGCGCTGAGTCCTGAGGCGCGAATCCGGGTAGGCAACCCCAGAGGGGCCGGAATCCCCCGGCCCGCGATGGAGGGAGGCCGGCATGTCCAGACCCAAGCCGTCCGGAAGGTCGTACGGGAGGCTCACGAGGCACGAGAGGAACACGGTCGAGAGGATGCTCGACCGCAACCGCAGCGCCCGCGAGATCGCCGCGGAGCTCGGCAGGTCGCCCTTGACCGTGACCAGGGAGGTGGCGGCGCACCGCTACGTCACCGCACCGCGCTCGCGCTACGGCGAGCCCGCGCCCGCGGACCTGTCGGGGGCCTGCCCCAGGCTCTCCGCGTGGCCGAGGTGCTGCAACGGCTGCTCGCACAGGAGGGGCTACGGCTGCTCGAGGAGGCCCAGGGTGTTCTACAGCGCCAGGAGGGCGCAGGAGGCGGCCGACGCCGAGCTCTCGGCGAGCAGGTCCGGGATCGACGAGACCGAGGAGGGTGCCGCCGCCAGCTCGCGGCCATCAGGGACGGGCTCGCGCGCGGGCTCTCCCCGCAGCAGATAGCGGCGACGACCCCCGGGCTCAGCGCCTCCACCGTCTACAGGTGGGTGGACGCCGGCTACGACGGCATGACGAACATGGAGCTCAGGCGCAAGGTCGGCTACAGGCCGAGGTCGCGCCGGGCCCCGAAGAGGGCGACGTCCCACTCGGCGCGCAGGTCGCACGCGTCGTTCCTCGCGCTCGGCGAGGACGCCTGCGCCGCGGCCTGGGAGATGGACACCGTCGAGGGCTCCAGGGGCGACTCCGCCAGGCTCCTCACGCTCCTGCACCGCCCGAGCCGCTTCCAGCTGGCCCTGCCGCTGCCGGACGGCACATGCACCTCGGTCCTGGCGGCGCTCTCCTCCCTGCGCGGGGTCCTCGGCGAGGACGGCGCGAGGCGCGCCTTCGGCGCCGTGCTCACCGACAACGGGAGCGAGTTCGCCGACGAGGGCGCCATCGCGGCGCTGCTCGGCGAGCGGGACGGCGAGACCAGGCTCTTCTACTGCGACCCCCGGCAGAGCCAGCAGAAGGGCGCGTGCGAGAAGAACCACGTGGAGATCAGGAAGCTGCTGCCCAAGGGCGCCGGGGCCAGGTTCGACCGGCTGACGGCGGCGGACTGCGCGCTGCTCATGTCGCAGGTGAACTCCGAACCGAGGGGGGCGCTCGGGTTCCTGACGCCGGCGCGCGTGCTGCGGATGGCCCTCGGGGAGGACGCCTCCGCCCTCATGGACGCGTTCGGGATAGAGGAGCTGGCGCCCGGCGAGCTCGACCTCACGCCCGGCTGCATCGAAAGGGCCAGGGCCGCGAGGGGCGAGGGGCCGCTGGCGGGATAGGCGGCGGGCCGGGACATGGGCCGGAGGGCCCGTTGCGCTGAGTCCGGAACGGCTGCGCGGCGGGCTGGCGGAGCATGCGGCGGCGGCATGGGGGCACCGGACTCCACAGCCCCTCCACCTGCGGAAACGAAGTGATGGCCAGGTGCCGGGAGCTATTTCCGCGTTGCGTTAGCTGCGGAAACGCGGGGTCCGTTCAAGCTGTTGCGTTGAGATTGAAAATCAACCTGCGTATTCATGTCGCGTGGGCACGATTGATCTACATCAGCCCGCTCAGGGCGATGTCGACGGCTTCGTTGAGGTCGTCGGTGATGTGCACGAGCTCGGGATCGAGCGGGCTGATCATACCGGCGTCCATCACCGGGCCGTTGAGCCAGTCGAACAGGCCCTGCCAGTACTCTGTGCCCACCAGCACGAGGGGCATGCGCTTGACCTTGTGCGTTTGCACCAGCGTGAGCACCTCGAACATCTCGTCGAGCGTGCCAAAGCCGCCGGGAAACACGATGGCGCCCGAGCTGTATTTGACGAACATGGTCTTGCGCACAAAGAAGTAACGGAAGTCCATGCCGAGGTTCACGTATTTATTGAGCCCATGCTCGTGCGGCAATTCAATGCCCAGGCCAACTGACTTGCCGTTGACACTCGCCGCTCCCCTGTTGGCCGCTTCCATGATGCCGGGGCCGCCACCGGTGATAACCGCCACGCCGCGCTGGGCAATCTTACGGCCGACCGTGCGCGCCGCCTTGTAGGCCGGGTCCGTCTTGGGCGTGCGGGCACTACCGAAGATGGTCACCGCAGGCCCTAACTCGGCAAGTGCGCCAAAGCCATCGACAAACTCGGCCTGGATGCGCAGTACGCGCCACGGATCGGCATGCAGCCAGTCGGTCGACTCCTCGGGCGCCAGCAGGTTGGCGTAGGTGTTGTCCTTAGGAATCATGGGGCCGCGCATGACCACGGGGCCGCGGCGGTACGTCTCGTCGTAGGCAGGCTCGCCTTCGACGTTCTCATTCTTAATCATGGGCACTCCTATCGAGAAAAAGAAAAGCGGGCGGGGTCGACGCCATGCGCCAAACACCCGCCCGAACATCAACTATTCGGTATGGTACCCACGATGCATCATGCGCTTGCAAGGCATCGGTCAGCGGTCGCGCAGCCGGCGTCCGCGGATGTGACGAGCGGCTGCCGCTCAGCCTTTGCCGTTGCCCACGCTCTGCAAGCGTGTCTGTCGCCCTTAGTAGTCCACCGCCGCAGGGCTGTTCATCCAGTCACTCACGAACGCGCCGTAACGGCCCTCGATAATGGCCTGGCGAGCACGCTGCATAAGGTTGAGCAAGTAGTAGATGTTGTGCATCGACAGCAGAATGCCGCCGAGCATCTCCTTCTGCGTGACCATGTGACGGATGAGCGCGCGGCTGTAGCCGCCCGTGCACACCGGGCAGGTGCAGGTGGGGTCGATGGGACCATCGTCGTGCGCAAAGCGCGCGTTGCGGAAGTTAAGGCGACCTTCACTGGAGAACGCCGTACCCATGCGGCCAGTGCGCGTCGGCAGCACGCAGTCGAACATGTCGATGCCCACGCCCACACCGCGCACGAGGGTGGTGGGGTTGCCGACGCCCATCAGGTAGCGCGGCTTGTGCTTGGGCATGTACTCGCTTACGAGCGGTGCCAGGGTCTCGAACATGGTCTCGTGGTCCTCGCCCACCGAGTAGCCGCCGATGCCGTAACCGGGGAAGTCACCGCACTCCTCCAGATGGCGCAGCGAGCGCAGGCGCAGATCTAGGTGCATGCCGCCCTGAACGATGCCAAAGAGCGCCTGGTCGTCGCGGGTATGCGCCTTATAGCAGCGCTCGGCCCACATACTCGACAGCTCAACGGCGCGCTCAACGTAGGCGCGCGTGGCGGGATAGCCGGGGCACTGGTCCAGCTGCATGCAGATGTCGGAGCCGAGCTTCATGGCGATCTCCATGTTGTCCTCGGGTGTCCAGAACACGTGGCGGCCGTCGTAATCGTTGACGATAAAGCGCACGCCCTCGTCAGTGAGCTTGACGGCATCGTTGTGACTGAAGACCTGGAAACCGCCCGAGTCGGTGAGGATAGGGCCGTGCCAGTTCATAAACTTGTGCAGGCCGCCCAGCTCGGCGATGGTGTCCTCGCCGGGACGCATGGACAGGTGATAGGTATTGGCAAGCACGATCTGGGCGCCGAGCTGTTTGACGGTCTCGGTAGGAATGCCCTTGACGTTTGCCTTGGTGCCCACGGGCATGAAGATCGGTGTCTCGATGTCGCCGTGCGGGGTGTGCAGCACGCCGGCACGCGCATGCGTCGTCGGGTCCTCGGCGATCAGGTCGAATTTAAAAAGGCTCTGGTCCATAAACTGGAACTCCTTGGTTGCGGTTCATACGCAAACCATTATACGGGCAACCCGCAAGAAGCACCGACTCGACAGAAACTGATGCATTAAACGACTAGTCGTCGGGGACAATCTTCAGCGCCATCTTGCAAAGAAGTGTCCCAATCTGCCGGCACTTAGGGACCGTCCCCAGGTGCCGGCAAGAGCGTCCCTTTCGACTAGTCATTTAAGAACGTCCCCAACGACTACATCTGGGATTATTTCCAACGGCCAAGGCAACGCCGATGCTCTGACAACGTCAGCGAGCGGTCGCCAGAGCGAACAAATTGGCATGAAAAGAGGACGGCATAGACCTTCTGGTCATGCCGTCCTCTTTGAATGACAAGTTGTCGCTCTGGTGACCGCGCAGCGTCGGCTGGTCCGCCGTTCGTTAGAACGGCGGAACCTGAGACGTAACCCCTACGGCCGCTGGCCCATGCCACCCTCGAGGGTGACGGTCTCGCCGTTCATGTACTTAAAGTCGGGACCGCAGAGCTGAACGACCACGCGGCCGATTTCCTTCTCGACGTCGCCGTAGTGACCAGCCGGCGGCATGTGGACGTTGGCCTTGAACGCCTCGGGATAAGCATCCTGGAAGTTCTCGAGCGCAGCGGTCCAAGCAAGCGGGCACACGATGTTGACGTTGATGCCGTCCTTGCCCCACTCGTTGGCGGCAACGCGGGTCAGGCCGCGGATGCCCTCCTTGGCGGCAGCATAGCTGCACTGGCCATAGTTGCCAAACAGGCCGGCGCCCGAGGCAAAGTTGACCACGGAGCCCTTGGTCTCCTTCAGGTGCGGATAGGCCTTCTGCATGTACAGATAGGTAGCATACAGACCGGAGTAAATGGCCAGGTTAAACTGATCCATGGTGTGATCGGCGATGGTCACGCCCGAGGCGCTAGCCTGAGCATTGTTGACGACGGCGTCGATGCGGCCGAACTCCTCAATGGCCTTGTCGATGACGTTCTGGACGACGGCCTCGTTGTCCTGACCAGCCGAGACATCGGCCTGAACAGGCAGAACCTTGACACCGTACTCGGCCTCGAGAGACTCCTTGGCGGCCTCGAGCTTGGCGACGTTGCGGCCGGTGATGACGAGGTTCGCGCCCTCCTTGGCAAATGCGATATCGATGCCGTAGCCGATGGAGCCAGCGGAACCGTCCTTAAGTGTGGCCTTGCCGCCGCCGGTGACGATCACGGTCTTACCAGTGAAAAGTCCCATACAAAGTCCTTTCAAATCGCGACGGGCACGCCCGCCGACTGCGCGTATCCAACTTCACGCGCCAAAAGCTGAGATGCAACTTTAGCGTGTTCAAGCAAAAATAAAAGACCGCGGTAGGCGAACGGCACCACGTAGTTCGACGAAGGGATTGTCAAGTACAAACTGGATAAAACGGCCGAGTTATTGTTATCAGATCGAGCCATCGAACACGTTTTGAAACTTTGCTGCGGCGCGCGGGATGTCGGCGCGAGACCTTATCATAGGGTGACAAACAACGATGAGGAGCACATGCCTATGACAGACGAGCTGGACCCCCAGACTCAAGAGCATATTGATCATTCCGCAGACGCCGTCGACGACTGCGATACTCCTACCTGCGTCGACGCCTCCACCGATGCGCCCGCCACCGCAGATGCGCCCGCTGCCGCAGATGTGCACGCTGCCGCAGATGTGCACGCCGATGCGGATAAAGCAACAGACACAGACGATACTGTCGAGCATGACGAAAGCGAGCAGCCGGAGCCGAGCGATGCCGAACCCGACACAGACCCCGCGCCACAGGCGGCAGGCCCCATCGAGGTGTCTTCGGAAGAAGAGCTCGATGCCGTCATGGACTCCATGATGGATGCCGTCAAAGCGATGAAAGACGCCGTCGCCGATGCCGATATTGATGCCGAGGAAGAGGAGGCCGCCGAGGCGGCCTCGACCTTTGTGCCCGGCGAGACTCCGGTTGCCGACCAGGGCAGTACCATGCCCTCGTTTCTCCAGCTCGAGCACCCCACGATTGGCGCCGATGCGGTCGATCCGCACGCAGCAGGCTTTTCTGTGGTCGAGGGCGGTACCGGCAATATCGCCGCGCCGCAGACTGCCGATGCGGACGCTGCCGACACCACTCGCCCGACCGCCCCGCACTCCCCCGCCGCGAGCCGCGATCTGGGGACCGCTGTCTCGAACACCGCGAACGCCGTGGGCACCTTTATCGCCCAGGGCGCCTCGGCCATGCGCGAGATGAACGCCGCGAAAAAGGCACTTGCCGATGCCCGCGCCCACCTGACCGAACTTGAGCAGCGCATTGCCGATCAGGCCGAGGAACTCGAGACGCGCCAGGATATCGCAGGCCGCTACGACCAGATCGTCGCCGACCAGCGCCAAGCGATTGCTACAGCGCAAAAGGCCGCCGCGGCAGCCGAGATTGACCGTGATGCCCACGCCGCCAAAGCGACAGAGCTCAAGGGTCAGTTCGAACAAATGAAGACAGAGGATGACGCGACTGAGCTCCGCCTGAAGGCCGCGCTCGACGCCGTGGAGGCCCGCGAGGCAAGCTCTCGCGAGACCGGCAACCGCCTCGTTCGACGTCTTGAGGATTCCAAGCGCATCCGCGACAAGGTGAAGGCCGAGCGAGACGCCGGCATTGCGGCCACACAACAAACCGTCGACGCCACGCGCGCCCAGCTCGAGACGCTGCGTCATGAGTATGCCGAGCTGCAACGCAATCCCTCGGCAAATCCCGCCAACTATACGGTGCGCACCAGCGAGCTCTCGATGCAGATCTCCGACACGGCAGATGCCCTGCGAAAAGCCGAAGAAGATGTCCCGCGCATCACCGCCGACCTTGAGCACTCGCTTGCCGCAGCCGAGCAGGCCGTCGAGCAGGCTCAAGCCCCCATTGCCGAAGCCAAACGCGCACACCAAGCCGTGACGACTGAGGCCGATGCCGCGCGCGACGAGCTGCAGACGGCGAAAACTGCCGCCACGACGCGCCAGCGCGAACTGCGCGAGAAGATAGCCGCCGAGGACAAGGCACGCCGCGACCAAGAGCAAAGCATCGCCAACGCCCAAGCAGATGCCGCACATGCACAGTCGATCATCGAGCAGGCGACCGAGGTGCATGACCATCCAGAGATCACTGAGTCGCTTGCAGGATCCTTGGCCCGAGACAAAGCCGAACACGCCGAGACCGAGCGAGAGGTTACCCAGCTCGAAGCCACCGAGGACGCGGTGCGCGAGCGTACCCGCGACTCACGCATCAAATTCACCGGCGCCATCGTCTGCATCGTCGCCGTGATTCTGGTAATCATCCTGATCTGGCTGTTCGCGAGCAAGTAAACCAGCTGCCAAAAAACGCCTCAACTCAGTTGCGGTGAGATAGTTTCTGTTTAGCCCCAAAAAGGCCAATTCAAGAACTATCTCACCGCAACTTATTTAGATCGACGCAAGGCAACCTATCCCTCTTGCACCGATCTCTTGACATAAGGACTGTCCCCAGGTGCCGGCACAAACGATATGCGCAGGACATAAAAACATTGAGAGCCCCTGCTGCATGAAAGACCGCGGATTAGGCCGACAATGGTGAGTGTCTAATCCAACCGTGGCGGCCACGCCGCATTCATGGAAGGGGCTCCCATGCTCGATACTACCACCTTCATCGGCCTCGACGTCCACGCCCGCTCGATAAAGGCCGTCTCCCTCGACGTCATGACCGGGGAGGTACGTGCCGCGACCTTCGGCTACGACGCCGGCGCCGTCGCGGAGTGGGTCCGTTCCGTGGACCCCAGGGCCAGGTGCGTGTACGAGTCCGGGGTCACGGGCTTCGACCTGCAGAAGAGGCTCTCCGGCCTGGGGGTCGACTGCGTGGTCGGCGCCGTCTCGAAGATGATCAAGCCCAGCGCGGACAGGCGCAGGAAGAACGACCGCAACGACGCCGAGTTCCTCGCCCGCATGCTGTCGGTCGGCAACGTGGTCGAGGTGTGGGTCCCCGACGACGAGTGCGAGGCCGCCCGCGACCTGACCAGGGCGCTCGAGGACGCGAGGGACGACCTCTCGCGCTCGAAGCAGCGGCTCTCCAAGTTCCTGCTCAGGCACGGGCTCGCCTTCGACGAGAGGACGCCCACCGGCCGCAGGAAGGGCAACTGGACCCGGGCGCACTGGTCCTGGATCGAGTCGATAAGGTTCGCGGAGGGGGCCGACAACGACGTGCTCGCCTACTACGTCGACGCGGTCAGGCGGGCGGCGGAGGAGAAGGCGAGGCTCGAGGGGCTCGTCGAGGCCGAGGCCCGCAAGCCCAGGTGGAGGAAGAGGGTCGACTCCCTCCGCTGCCTCAAGGGCGTAGACACCGCGTCCGCCGCCGACCTCGTGTTCGAGGCCGGCGAGTTCTCGAGGTTCAGGAACGCCCGCTCGTTCGCGGCGTGGGTCGGCCTGACGCCCTCCGAGCACTCCAGCGGGGAGAGCGACCGCAGGGGCGCGATCACCAAGGCCGGCAACAAGCACCTGAGGAAGACGCTGGTCGAGGCCGCGTGGCACTACCTGACGTGCTCGGGGCGGCCGAAGGGCCTCGCCAGGGGCCAGGCCCCGGACCGGGTCGCCCGCAGGCATGCCGCCAAGGGCGTGCGGAGGCTGGCCGAGAGGCGGGAGGCGCTGCTCGCGCGCGGGGTCCACGGCAACAAGGCGAACGCGGCCACGGCGCGCGAGCTCGCCTGCTGGGTATGGGCGGTCGGCCTCATGGCCGAGGAGGCGTAGGGGGGCGGTCCCCCGCACATAAGCCAGTCACCCCGGAAGCGGTTCGATCCGAAGCCGTTGAGGCGAACCTCAGGTCCCTTTTCTGCGAGCGCCCAGGGCGCCACACGCGTGCACAGACTGTCGGTTCGACGTAGAAGCCTCAGCCGTAGCAACGGATTGCCCAGCGAGAGATCGCCGCGGGCGGATATTAAACTGCAAAGACGAGCGTCGGTAAGACACGCCGAGGTCGCCGCGGACGGGCTGATATAGGGAGAGGGCCTGACCCCATATCGTTGGGGCCAGGCCCGATTTTGCCTCTTGACAATGTCCTGCTCATATTAAAAGGAACGTCCCCAGGTGCCAAGTGCCGTAAGAGTGTCCCCTTTGACTAGTCATTTAAGAACGTCCCCAATGACTACCCAATGACTACCCAATGACTACAGCGACAACCACGGCAACGCCGATGTTTTGGCAACGACAGACACTATGACCCAATCCAGGGGCACGGAAACGCCAGGAGCCCCCGCTCGTGA
>DBFDDV010000127.1:0-6292 GCA_048302525.1 Collinsella sp.
TCTCCGCCCTGGGCATCGGCGCCTTTGGCCCCACCGCGGTCAACCCCGCCTCGCCCCAATACGGCAAGATCCTGGAGACGCCCAAGACCGCATGGCGCTACTTTGACCTGCTGGGCACCATCCAAAACGAGCTCAACGTCCCCTGCGGCTACGACACCGACGTCAACGTCGCCTGCCTCGGCGAGGTCACCTTTGGTTGCGCCCAGGGCCTCACTGACGTTGTCTACCTGACCATCGGCACCGGCGTGGGCGCCGGCGTGCTCTCGGGCGGTCAGCTCGTCCACGGCATGATGCACCCCGAGGCCGGTCACATCCTGGTCACACGCGACCCGCGTGACACCATCGGCGAGCACAGTGCCTGCCCCTTCCATGACAACTGCCTGGAGGGCCTCATCGCCGGTCCCGGCGTCAAAAAGCGCTGGGATGGCAAGAGCGCCGGAGACATGGCCGATGACCCGGAGGCCATGGATCTGCTCGCGGGCTATCTGGCACAGGCACTCATGACCTACACGCTGTGCTACGCGCCGCAAAAGATCATCATCGGCGGCGGCGTGGCCGACCACACCCCCATCGTGCCGCTCGCGCGCAAGAAGTGCGCCGAAATGCTCAACGGCTATATCGTCACGCCCGAGGTCAACGACATCGATAACTACATCGTCAACAACAGCCTCGAGGGCAAGCAGGGCATCATGGGTTGCCTGGCCCTGGGCGCACAGGCGCTTCAGTAGCAGACGCACCCACAGGGCGTGGCGCGCCCGGTAAATCCGACCTACGGAACGACGCCACCACGCCTCATATAAGCCCTCAAATAAAAAAGGCCGCCTAGGACCAAACAATACGTCCTAGGCGGCTTTTTTGGCGTACATCAGCGACCGTAAGAAATATCGGAGCACAACGCCCGTTGCCGCTCCACAGCAGTCGATCATCACATCGGTGATCATGCCGGCGCGTCCCGGCACAAAGAGCTGAATCGTCTCGTCGATCGAGGGAATCAGCAGCAGGAACACCGCCGTGGGCAGCAGCACGTCAAAGGTGCGCCGGCCCTCAAAATCAAAGGCGTGCGTTGCCAGAATGCCGAGCACCATATACTCGGTAAAATGCGCACACTTGCGAACAACAAAGTTGGTCACCCATTCATATGGAAGTCCCACGCCGTGCAGGAAACCGCGAATAGCTTCCATGACCGTTAGGCTCAGCGAGCCCGACCCCGAGCCGGGAACCAGCGAATTGCCCCAGATCAAGAGCGCCATCAGGCAGGTCACGACCGCCCATTTTCGATTGATCTTAACCATGCAGAAGTTATGCCTCCGCGCGGAGCGGCGCGAAGCTGGCGGTACCGCCCTCGATAACGCTCAGATAGGCACGACCCGTACGCTTGGCGGTAGAGGACTGTAGGCGCTCGATCTCTTCCTCGAGGATCTGATTGACGCGCTCGTGACGACGATTTTCCATAATGCCGACGGCAATAGCCTCGGCCCGCTCGATGCTCTCGCGCGAGATGCGGGCGGTATCCTCGGGGAACACAGCGCTGTGACGGCCGATATAGGCGGGGGCAGCAGGCTGAGGGGCAGCGACGGGAGCGGGCGCTACAACAGGAGCGGGCTCGTCAATCTCATCCAGAATCGCGGTGGCGGCGGCCCACATGTCCTCGTGGCCCGAGTAATCGGCCATGGGGACATCAACCTCGAGCGAGGCGTCCGGAAGGTCGCCGGTGTCGATGCGATCTTGGGCATCAATCGATGCGGTGATGGCTGCAGGCTCATCGAGGTCATCGAGATCGATGTCCGCGGCACCGGAGATGATAGGCATGCTGGCGAGGTTTGCATTGTACGGCGCAGCCTCAGCCGCCTGCTGCTGGGCAGGAGCGCCCCAAAGCGAGCTTTCGGCGGCACGGCGGGCGGCAACGGCCTCCTCGTCCGCGGCCATGGCTTCATCAACGTACGAATTGTCGGCAAAAGCGTTCGCGTCCGCCGAGGTAGCGCTGTAGGCGTTATTGGCTGCCGCGTTGGCGACGAGCGCCACGAAAGCCGCCGTGCTGCCCGCAGGGGTGGCCTGGGAGCCAGACACGGCGCGTGCCGCGGCGGCGATGTCGTCGCGATTGAAGGAGCCGGTCTGCCCGCCGTTGGTGAGCTCGTCGATGGCGACTTGATAGACGTCGCGCGAGTGTGCAGGGTCGCAGCTCACCGGCGAATCGTCGTCGAGCATACTGTCGATCATGGACCAAGCCTCGTCCTCGTCCATAGCATCTGCGGCTCGAGCGATGGTAGGGACACCATCATCGGCATGACGGCGCTGGAACGCACCAGTCAGGCCGGAAAGGAATGCCGAGGTAGACTGCTCCGACTGAGCCTGAGAAGCAGAAACAGCAGCGTAAGGAGTAGCATCCTGCTGCTGAGCTGGAATCGAGGCGGTCTTGAATTCGCTTTGATGCTGATTGAGATTGGCGGCACCGCCCATGGCGTCGGGCTGGAACAGACGCTCTTCACGCTGCGCACGGTACTCGGAGATACCCAGCGAGGCGGCATAGATACCCACGCCCGCCACCGCGCCCACGGCGAAGGGAACCGCACCCGCCACGACCGTCTCGTTCACCGACGAAAACGGCAGCGTCGCGGCATACATAACCACGGGAGCGGCAAGGCCGATCCCGCACGAAAGTCCGGCAAGGACTGCTCGTTGTGTTGCATCAGAAGAAGCCATGAGCTCTCCCCATCTTCCAGCACCCAAATCGCATCATTCAGTTGGCTGCGCGAGAGAAGATGAAGCGGGGCTATGCCCCAAAGCAACGGTATATGGTTCGTTTCATCTGCGTTTTCCGTCGCGAAGCTTAAAAGCTATTATGCGAAACCGCCCCGTCGATTGCAAGCGACGATGTCGGATTGAAACGGGAAACCTGCTGCTCGTCGGTCTTATGGTTAAAAATAAGCGCGGAGCGGCGATATGGAAAAGGGCCAAGGCTCAAAGCCCCGACCCTCTATTGCATTGATGGCTATCGCTGCGTGTGGATGACAACCTAGAACGTCTGCTCGTAGTCGCTGTGCTTTTTGGCCGAACGCACCAGGAACTCCTGGTTGGTGTTGGTGCCCTTAAGACCCTTGATAAACGATGCGGCTGCGCGCTCGGTGTTGTTCATACCGGCAAGAATGCGTCGCAGACCAAAGACAAACGGACGCATCTGCTCGTCGACCAACAGGTCCTCATTACGCGTACCGGAGGCAACGGGGTCGATAGCCGGGAAGATGCGACGGTCGGCCAGGTCGCGGTCGAGCTTAAGCTCCATGTTGCCGGTGCCCTTGAACTCCTCAAAGATGACCTCGTCCATCTTGGAACCGGTGTCGATGAGAGCAGAGGCCAGGATGGTGAGCGAGCCACCGTTCTCGATATTACGGGCTGCACCCAGGAAGCGCTTGGGAGGATACAGTGCCGCCGAATCGACGCCGCCCGAAAGGATGCGGCCTGAGGCGGGCGCCGCCAAGTTGTAGGCGCGGGCAAGACGCGTGATGGAGTCGAGCACCACCACAACATCGCCGCCCAGCTCCACAATGCGCTTGGCGCGCTCGATGACAAGCTCTGCCACGCGAGTGTGGTTGTCGGCGGGCATATCGAAGGTCGACGCCACAACCTCGCCCTTGATGGAACGCTGCATATCGGTGACCTCTTCGGGGCGCTCGTCGACGAGCAGGCAGATGAGGTGCACCTCGGGGTTGTTAATCGAGATAGACTGGCAGATCTTCTTGAGGATCGTGGTCTTGCCGGCCTTGGGCGGGGACACGATCAGGCCACGCTGACCCTTGCCGATCGGCGACACGATGTCGATGGCGCGACCGGTAATGGAGTCCTTGCCGTGCTCCATGCGCAGCGGCTCATTGGGATAGACCGGGGTGAGGTCGCCGAACTTGGGACGGTTGCGAATCTGCTCGGGGTCCAGACCGTTGACGGTCGTGATTTTGGCGAGGCCGGCGCGCTTGTCGCCGCCGCGCGAAGGACGCAGCGAGCCCTCGATGACGTCGCCCGTGCGCAGGCGCGCGGAGCGGATGAGGTAGGCGGGCACGAAGGCGTCGTCGTTGGACTTCATGTAGCCATGGGCGTGGATGATGCCGGAGCTGTCCGGGCGAATCTGCAGAATGCCCTTGATATCGCGGAAGCCCTCGGCCTTCGCAGCGGTGACGTAGATCTCTTCGACGAGCTCGGCTTTCTTCTTGCCGGTCGTCTCGATCTCGAACTCCTTGGCCTTCTCGCGCAGTTCGGCGACCTTCATGGCAGCGAGCTCCTCACGCGAAAGCGTGGGCTCGGTGGGGGCGGCGTTACGCTCCTTGTTGCGCTGTTTGCGATCGCGCTGACGGTTGCGGCGATCGTTGTTGCGCTCGTCCTTGC
Source organism: Collinsella sp. (assembly GCA_048302525.1). Taxonomy (GTDB): domain Bacteria; phylum Actinomycetota; class Coriobacteriia; order Coriobacteriales; family Coriobacteriaceae; genus Collinsella. The sequence goes on from DBFDDV010000127.1 coordinate 4,375, forward strand.
GGTCGCTGCGGTCGTCATTGCGCTTGTGCTGGCGACGGTTGGGGCGAGCGCCGTCTTCGGCCTCGGCGGGCGCGGCGCCATCGGTTGCGGCGGCGTCGGCATTGGCCGCAGCGGCGTCATTGGCCTCGGCGCCGGAATCGACCTGCGCTTCGACATCAGCCTGCTGCTCGGACGCCTTGGCCTTAGCGGACTTCTTACGACCGCGTTTGGGCTTCTCGGACGCAGGCTGTTCGACGTCCTGGGGCTCGGCGGCACCAATCGATGCATCGGCGGTCGTCTCGGCGGAATCCTCGGACGCACCCTTCTTGGCAGCCTTGGCCTTGGACGTGCGCTTAGCAGCAGTACGACGGCTGCGACCGGGACGGACGTCGGCGGGCTCGGCATCGGCAGAAACGGCCTCGGAAGTCGTAGCATCCTGGACGGGTGCATCGGCAGCGGTTGCAGACTCGGCAGTCGCCGCAGCATCCCGAGCGGCTGCAGCTGCGGCTGCGGCCTTCTCTGCCTCGACGAAGGCCTTGGGCTTGCGACCGCGACGGTGCGGGCGCAAAGCCGGATCGACAACGGGAACTTCGCTGGCCTCGACAGGCGCAGCGGACTCAGCAGGCGATGCGCCCTCCCCTGCCGCGGAACGAACCGAAGCCTCGGTGAGCTCGAGGGTTACCTGATCGGCAACCTGCTCGGCCTTAGCAGCCGTGCGACGGCGTGTGCGCGGTGCCGGCTTCTCGGTCGGCTGGTCGGCGGCAGGTGTCTCGGGCGCAGACGGAGCTGCAAGCTCGGTCAGAGCCGCGGCCTCGCGCTCGGCAGCACGACGGCGGGCGCGCACCACCTGAGCCTCGCTAATCTGCGCCAACGCACGCGCCTGCGCGACCTCATCGGAAATCGGCTCCGAGGAGTCAGCTGCAACGGTGCGCTTGACGCGCGTCGTGCGCGTGGTACGGCGCTTGGGCTTGGTGACCTCCTCGCCGTCAGCAGCAGACTTGGCCGTGCGGCGCATACGCTTGGGCTTTGCCGGAGCAGCCTCCTCACCAGTTGCAGGCACGGCCTTCTCAGCCGCTGAAGGCGTAGGCGTCGAAGCAGCCTTAGGCGTCTCAGGAGCCGAGGCTTGCGCGGGCGCCGCGACCTGGTCCAACGCAACCGGTACAGCGGGAGCGGCTTGCGTCGTCGTTATTTCGTTTTCTTGCTGTTGATCAGACACAGTGTTTGCTCAACTTTCTTTTCAAGCCCTGTGATCACATGCTCCCTGCATAAACCTTCAGGGCGGCTAAACAGTCTAGTTCCGTCAAATACCGACGGACATCATTGATCTGTATCGAGATGATTGCGTCATATACGCAGCTTTAGTGTAACACAACCGCAACCACCTGCAACTTAGTCATTGGGAACGCTCTTAAACGACTAGTCAAAAGGGGCACTCCTCCTCAAAAGCGCCTTGAAACGTCGCGCCAGAGGAGTGAAACTGTGGCATCTGGAATAGACACGCCACGAAATGTGCCCATCTACTACGTTTACCCCCGGGTCCCTGACCATACCCTTGTTTTTTTCAAAAACAACGAGTCTGCTACCTGCGGTTTTAATATCGTACTTTTCGGCATGCTTCGGGATATGCGTCCAAATGTAGGAGATGGGTGCGATTTGTGGCGGGCGGTATCGCTTCACCCTTCCTCGAGACAAAAATGATCCATTTTCCTCCGTCCCCAAGGGGCAATTTTCAAAACTATGCCGGATTACGGGGCCAGAATGATGTAAGCCAACCATACCCTGCATTTTCAAGAAACAATAAACCGTCTACCTGCACTGAGAATTGTCCTTGGGGGAAGCGGGCACTGCGGGGGCGCGTCAACAGCGCGCGATTTCCGCGTCGCAGCGCTACCCTGATGCTGAACGCCGGGACGATGACCCACTGACCTGCTGACGCCTC
>DBFDDV010000128.1:0-9598 GCA_048302525.1 Collinsella sp.
ACCCGAGAGGGAGCGAGCGTTTTGGGTCGTGGCTGTGGCGTTGTTTGCCGCGAATGTCCGCTTTGGGCGTATCATCGTGGGCATCTCGCATAACCTCGTTGCAAGGGAGATACGCCCCATGGCTACAGAAAAGTCTTCTTCGCGCTCATGGATGTCCGACGCTGCGATCTATCAGATCTACCCGCGCTCGTTTAAGGATTCGACTGGTTCGGGTCTGGGCGATATCGCGGGCATTACCCAGCAGATGGACTATCTTGAGCGGCTGGGTATCGAGGCCATCTGGCTGAGCCCGTTTTACCCATCGCCTCTTGTCGATGGCGGCTATGATGTGGCGGACTACTGCGATGTCGACCCACGTCTCGGCTCGCTTGACGACTTCGATGACATGATCGCTGCGGCTCACGCGCGCGGCATCAAGGTCATCGTCGACATCGTGCCCAACCATTCATCCAACCAGCACCCCTGGTTCAAAGCCGCTCTTGCCGCCGGCCCCGGATCGCCCGAGCGCGCCCGTTATATCTTCCGCGATGGTCGCGGCGAGCATGGCGAGCTGCCTCCCACCAATTGGAATGCCAACTTTGGCGGCCCCGCATGGACGCGTGTTGCGGACGGTCAGTGGTATCTGCACATGTTTACGCCCGAGCAACCGGACTTTGACTGGTCATGCCCCGAGGTTCATGCGCTCTTTTGCGACGTCCTGGCGTTTTGGAGCGATCGAGGCGTCGACGGCTTTCGCATTGATGTGGCGCAGGGTCTCGCCAAGGATCTCGACCGCGATGACCTCGACCGGTGGCATCTCGCCGAGGGCGATGACATGGTTGACGACGGCACCCATCCGCTGTGGGACCGCAATGAGGTCCACGAGATCTATCGCGAGTGGCGCCGCGTGTTCGACCGCTATAATCCGCCGCGCAGTGCCGTTGCCGAGGCGTGGGTGCTGCCCGAGCGCCAGTATCTCTATGCGCGTCCCAGCGAGCTTGGCCAGACATTCAACTTTGAGTTTGCCAAGGCCACTTGGACCTATGATGACATGCACACTGCAATCGAGAAGGGCTTGAAGGCAGCCGTCGAATCCGATTCCGCCTCGACCTGGGTACTCTCCAACCACGACGTGCCGCGCGTGGCGACACGCTATGCCCTGCCGCAAATCAAGGCGACGCGCTACCACCAGATTGCGCTCGACTGGCTCTTACGCGACGGGTCGTCTTATGACGAGGACCGTGAACTCGGCGAGCGCCGCGCGCGGGCGGCCCTTTTGCTTGAACTGGCGCTTCCGGGCTCGGCATACGTGTATCAGGGTGAGGAGCTCGGCCTTTTTGAGGTGGCTGATATTCCGTGGGATGCACTCGAAGATCCCACTGCGACCAATACGCACGGACCGAAGCGTGAGAAGGGGCGCGACGGCTGTCGTGTGCCCCTGCCGTGGGTGGCGGCGGACGATCCCGCGCAGGGCGGATCGTTTGGGTTTTCGCCGGCGGACGCCGATGCGGCGCCCCATCTGCCGCAACCTGCATGGTTTTCCGATTACGCTGTCGATAGGGAAGAAGCGGACCCGACATCGATGCTTGCGCTCTATCGTGACGCCCTCTGGCTGCGGCGCAAGCTGCGCGGGTGCGCCAACGATCTTGCGTGGCTCGATCTTGACGGGCGCACCGGTCTTGCGGATGGCGCCGAGGGCGCCGAGGGCGGCGTCATCGCCTATCGCCGCGACAACGGCTGGGCGTGTGTGACGAACTTCGGTGCAGCACCCGTGGAGTTGCCGGCGGGCAGGGTCCTGCTCACCTCATCACCGCTTGCAGACGGCAGGCTCGCGCAGGACAGCTCTGCCTGGATCATGCTCGGTGAGATGTAAGGGCCTCTTGCGGCGAGTTTGCGTTTGCCTACACCTTCCGTGGCGGCTGATGTCTTCGCGAGGTTCGCGAGGGCGTTGCAAAACTTTTCAAAAAAAGTTCTTGCATAGGATGCGGGCATCACGTAAGATTAATCCTCGTAAGCGGACATGGCTCAGTTGGTAGAGCACAACCTTGCCAAGGTTGGGGTCGCGGGTTCGAGCCCCGTTGTCCGCTCCATTTGGGCGTTTAGCTCAGGGGGAGAGCGCTTCCCTGACACGGAAGAGGTCAGAAGTTCAAATCTTCTAACGCCCACCAAATGTTCGCAGCTCAGAGGCTATGTCCTCTGGGCTGTTTTGTTTTGCCACCAAGCACGCCGCCAAATAAGCCACCAAATATTGATCCAAGGTCTGTACGCGATGGTCTTCGCATCCCGTAGAGGTGCCGGCAGATTGCATACGTCCTGGCCGATCGTGACCGCAACATGTTGGTCAAGCATAATCTTTTGGATTCTTTTGGCGTGAGCGGCTTGGTTTTGGTAGGATTTGTCAGCGGCTTGACTAAGGGGGTTTTATAACTGCCATGCAGGTAGCCGTGTTGGTAACGTTTTACCGACTTGCCAAGAACCCCTCATAATTAATGCGTCTGGAAAATGACCAATTGCTTTGACCTGCTGAAACACTATATGTTGTGTTTGAACTAAAAAAAGAATACAGGATATAGATGTGTCTTTGTCGTATGATAGATGGCGGACAGAGAACGAAGACCTTAACTGCCTCTTTCGAACGTGTCCTTGAGCCGCTTGATTGGCTCTAGGGAATGTCCGCATGGAGGCTTATGGTTTATCGAGAACACAGATTGCGCGACGGCGCCGCAAGACAGGGGCAAGCCCTGCCGGGCATCGTTTGGCTCTGAAGCGCAATGAGGCTACGACGCGAAAGAGGCAAGAGGATGAAGATCATCAAGCGCAGCGGCACCGAGGTTGTCTTTGACATCGATAAGATCGTCAATGCCATCCGCGCCGCCAACTTGGAGGTCGAGGAGAGCTCTCGTCTAACCGACCGCCAGGTGGTTTATGCGGCGCAAAACGTCGCCGAGGCATGCGAGAACGCGGGCCACACCGTTTCGGTCGAGGAGATCCAGGATTTGGTCGAGGACGAGATCATGCGTCTCGACTGCTACGAGGTTGCCCGCCACTACATCATCTATCGCTATGTTCAGAGCCTGAAGCGCCAGAAGAACACGACCGATGACAAGATCCTGTCGTTGATTGAGTGCAATAACGAAGAGGTCAAGCAGGAGAACTCCAACAAGAACCCGACCGTCAACTCCGTTCAGCGCGACTATATGGCCGGCGAGATTTCCAAGGACCTGACCCAGCGCGTGCTGCTGCCCCAGGAGATCGTGGACGCCCATAATGAGGGCCTGATCCACTTCCATGATTCGGATTACTTTGCTCAGCACATGCACAACTGCGACCTGGTGAACCTGGAGGACATGCTCCAGAACGGCACCGTTATCTCGGGCACGCTGATCGAGAAGCCGCACAGCTTCTCGACCGCCTGCAACATCGCGACGCAGATTATCGCTCAGGTTGCTTCCTCCCAGTACGGCGGCCAGTCGATTTCGCTGACCCATCTTGCTCCGTTTGTTGAGGTGAGCCGTCAGAAGATTCGCGGCGAGGTCGCCCGCGAGCTCGAGGAGCTCGGCGTTTCCGCATCTCCCGAAAAGGTCCGCGAGGTTGTTGAGGACCGCCTGCGTGACGAGATCCGTCGCGGCGTTCAGACGATTCAGTATCAGGTCGTAACTCTTATGACCACCAACGGCCAGGCGCCGTTCGTGACGGTCTTTATGTATCTTAACGAGGCCCGTACGCCTCAGGAGAAGCACGACCTTGCCATGATCGTGGAGGAGACGCTTCGCCAGCGCTACGAGGGCGTTAAGAACGAGGCCGGCGTATGGATTACCCCGGCATTCCCCAAGCTCATCTATGTGCTCGAGGACGATAACGTTCACGAGAATTCCCCGTACTTCTACCTGACCCAGCTGGCCGCTAAGTGCACCGCCAAGCGCATGGTGCCCGACTACATCTCCGAGAAGAAGATGCGCGAGCTCAAGCTGTCGAAGGGCGAGACCGCGGGCAACGGCGACTGCTATACCTGCATGGGCTGCCGCAGCTTCCTGACGCCCGACCGTTCGGGCAACGGCTTTAACAATGTCGCCAACGCGCTGAACTATGACCCGACCAAGCCTAAGTACTATGGCCGCTTTAACCAGGGCGTTGTGACCATTAACCTGCCTGATGTCGCGCTGAGCTCGCATCAGGACATGGACAAGTTCTGGAAGATCTTCGACGAGCGCCTTGAGCTATGCCACCGCGCCCTGCTGTGCCGTCATGAGCGTCTGATGGGTACGCTTTCGGATGCCGCGCCGATTCTTTGGCAGTACGGTGCCCTCGCCCGCCTGAAGAAGGGCGAGACGATCGACAAGCTGCTCGTGGGCGGTTACTCCACCATTAGTCTGGGTTATGCCGGCCTGTATGAGTGCGTCAAGTACATGACGGGCCACAGCCACACCGAGAAGGAGGGCACGCCCTTTGCCATGGCCGTCATGCAGCGCATGAACGACAAGTGCGCGGAGTGGAAGGCCGAAAGCGATATTGACTTCTCGCTGTACGGTACCCCGCTTGAGTCGACGACCTACAAGTTCGCCAAGTGCCTGCAGCGTCGTTTTGGCATCATCCCGGGCGTGACGGACAAGGGCTACATCACCAACAGCTACCACGTCCACGTGTCCGAGGAGATCGACGCATTCGACAAGCTCAAATTCGAGGGTATGTTCCAGCAGCTTTCGCCGGGCGGTGCCATCTCCTACGTCGAGGTTCCCAACATGCAGGACAACCTCAAGGCTGTCATCCGCGTGATGCAGTACATCTACGACAACATCATGTACGCCGAGCTCAACACCAAGAGCGATTACTGCCAGGTGTGCGGCTACGACGGTGAGATCAAGATTGTCGAGGATGACGGCAAGCTGGTGTGGGAGTGCCCCAACTGTGGCAATCGTGACCAGGAGAAGATGAACGTCGCCCGTCGTACGTGCGGCTACATCGGTACCCAGTTCTGGAACCAGGGTCGAACCGAGGAGATCCGCGACCGCGTGCTGCATCTCTAATAACCATCCCAGGCCGCCCCGTAGCGAGGCCCCGGACCTTTACTCGCTATTTCGGACAGTCCTGGCTCACGACGGAGGCGCCACTGGCGCCTCCTGTTCGTGCGGAACTCATATCGAGCAAAGGTCCGGGGCCTCGCTACGGGGCGGCCAAGTTGACGTAGCTGAGATGCAGCTCGCGGTCTGCTCACTCCTCGAAGTTTTTAGCGGAAATAATTCGAGCTGCAGCAGCGATTGATTTGCAATGGCGGTTGAGCTGCAACAAAGTTTTTATTGGACCTCGAACCCTATACTCGATGTTCGCTTCGTTCATTGAGTTACCCTTTGCATGAGGCCGGGACATATCGTCCCGCCCGCAGTTTCGCAGGCCGAAGGCCGAGAATGTTTGAGGACGGGATGATATGTCCCGACCTCCCGGGAGAGTTACCTATGAACTACGCGAACATTAAGTATTTCGACATTGCTGATGGGGAAGGCGTTCGTACTTCTCTGTTTGTGAGCGGGTGCCGTCGTGGGTGCAAGAATTGCTTTAACTCTGTCGCGTGGGACTTTGCTGCGGGTGAGCCGTTCGATCGTGCCGTCGAGGACAAGATTATCGAGAGCCTCGACCACCCCTTTATCGATGGTCTGACGATTCTGGGCGGCGAGCCTATGGAGCCCGAGAATCAGGTGGGGCTTGTTGACTTTATCGAACGCGTGCGTGCGGCCTATCCCGCGGGGTCGGGCAAGACCATTTGGTGCTTTACCGGCGACGTGCTCGAGGAGCTTATGCCGGGTGGCCGTCATCATACCGAGGTGACGAACCGTATCCTGGCCCGCCTCGACATGTTGGTGGACGGCCCGTTTGTTCAGGATCTGTACGATATCTCATTGCGTTTTAGAGGCTCGAGTAACCAGCGTGTGATCGATATGAACGCTACGCGCGACCGTGCTGAGCGCGAGGGTGTTGCGCTTTGTGATGCGGTTGAACTTTGGCGGGACGATCCAGTCTATTCGACCCATACTATGTAGCTTGTGGCCGATGCCAAAGGGCGTGGTACCATAGCGCGAACGCAAAATCGGAAAAGTGAGGCCCAGATGATCGATCAGGAAAAAGTCAAGGCCGCCATTAAGCTGTTGCTTGAGGGCATAGGCGAGGACCCAACTCGTGAGGGCCTGCTGGAGACCCCGGCGCGCGTTGCCCGTATGTATGGTGAGATCGCCGGCGGTATGGACCAGAGTGCCGAGGAGCACCTGTCCAAAACCTTTGCCGTCGCTTCGAATGATTTGGTTATCGAGCGCGACATCACGTTCTACTCGCTGTGCGAACATCATCTGCTGCCGTTTTATGGCAAGGCCGCCATTGGTTATATCCCCAACGGCCGTGTCGCAGGGCTCTCTAAGCTTGCCCGCACGGTTGAGGTCTACGCCCGTCGTCTGCAGCTGCAGGAGCAGCTGTGCGCACAGGTTGCCGATGCCCTCATGGAGTATCTCGCTCCCCAGGGAGCGATTGTGCTCATGGAGGCTGAGCATATGTGCATGACCATGCGCGGCGTGCAAAAGCCTGGCACCAAGACCGTGACGCTCGCTCGCCGCGGCGTCTTTGAGACCGATCCGTCGCTCGAGGAGCGGTTCTTTAGGATGCTGGGCCGTTAGCATGAGGGTCGTCAATGACTTTACATCGAAGACCGATGGGGGGACGCCGCGTCGCGGCTTCATGGCTTCGGGCCTGGCCCCCTTTGATGCCATGCCTCGCATTGATTACATCTGTGCCAACGGTCTGTTCCGGCGGCACCTGGGCAACATTGCACAGTTGGAATCGGGGCGCATCTTCTGCCGCCACGGTATTGACCACCTGCTGGATGTCGCTCGCATTATGTGGATCAAGAATCTCGAGGAACAGCTCGAATTTGACCGCGAGGTCATCTACGCCACGGCACTTCTTCACGATATCGGCAAAGATGAACAGTATGAATCGGGTATATCCCATGATGTTGCAAGCGAACGCGTCGCTGATGCGATTCTCGGCGGTATGCCCGATGACGTAGCGTTTGAGCCGGCCGATGCCGCAGCCATTAAGACGGCCATTCTGGGCCATCGAAAGCTGCGCGTGAACAGCCAACCGCTCGAGCGCCTGCTCTATGCAGCCGACAAAGCGTCGCGCGCCTGCTTTGCATGCCCCGCGCGCAATGCTTGCAACTGGAGCGATGATAAAAAGAACCTGTCGATTCGCGTGTAGTTAGTTTACGCGGTCGGGGTTCTAAACGAAGGAGACGATCGCGATGAGCAACAAGAAACTGCCCGAGAATGCAACCAAGACTGAAGGCGCCGAGCTCGCCCGCCGTGGAAGGGGCGAAATATCCACCGCAACGGCGGTGCCCCACGTGAACTATGACGATTTGCGCCATGCCGATCGTATTGTCATTGACGGCCTTGAGGTTTTTGCCAACCATGGCGTGTATCCCGAGGAGAACGCGCTGGGTCAGAAGTTCATCGTTTCTCTGGTGCTCTATGCCGACCTGCGCGCGGCGGGGGAGCACGATAACCTGGACGCCTCGATTGACTATGGCTCGGTGTGCCACGATGTTGATGGCTATCTGCGCGAGCATACGTTTAAACTCATCGAGGCGGCAGCCGAGGGGACAGCCCAGATGCTGCTGCGCCGCTATCCCTCGCTGCTTGGTGTGCGCATAAAGCTCGATAAGCCGTGGGCTCCTGTTGGCCTGCCCCTGGCAAGTTGCGGTGTCGAGATCGAGCGCGTGCGCTAACCGGTTCTAATACGTCTCTATGGGTGGCTGCTTGAGCCGCTGCGACAGAGCTCTATTGTTGGGGCAGTACGTGTCGAGCAGGGCGTGAAACCGCTGATTGTGCCTTGGCTCGAGCAGGTGGACGAGCTCGTGGGCGACAACCATGTCGAGACACTCGATGGGATAGGCGGCGAGCTCGCGTGCGATGCGAATGGCTCCGGTCTTGGGCGTGCATGAGCCCCAACGCGTTTTCATGCTGCGCACGGAAACGCGGGCCACGGTGACGCCCATCGCGATTTCGTACGCGTGCACGATGCCGCGTAGCGCTGCGGTGACCTCGGTCGTATAAAGCTGGCTGATGTGGGCTTGGAGCTCGTCGGACGTTAGGCCGTCGAGGATTGCGCGCCGCTTGGCCTGTGGGCCTTCGTCCGTTTCGTCGGTACCCATAAAACTTGCGAAGGTAGCCTGCTTGGGTCGCGGTGCGGGTGATGCAAAGTTGTGATCGAGCGCATCTTGTACAGTGATGGGTTTGCCCCAAAGCGCAATGATGGACGAGGGACTGAGCGGCTCTCGCGTCGTCGCCTGACGTTGCTCGCGTTGGGCAAGTCGGCTGATAATCCAGGCGCTGTTGCGCTTTACAAACGCTTCGATACGCTCGCGGCTGGCGCCGAGCGGTGCGCTGGCGTGGACCTCGCCGCTCGATGTGACGCGTAGGTTGAAGTTCTTGACGCGCTTTTTGGTAACGACGACGGGGATGGGCGTCCCATCCGGTCGGGATATGGAAATCGTAAATTGCTGCGTCAAAAGCGGCCCTTCAGATTGGGGACGGGCCGGCATGTCGACCGTTCGGCATGCCGGCCCGCTCAAGGGATGTGAAATTAATAACGCTCGAAGAAGGCAAGCGCGTTGTCGCTACAGAGCTTCTGCATCACGGTCTTGCCAAAATGCTTGGAAAGCATGTTCTGGAACTCGGGCATCATGCTGGCATCGGAGAGGAAAGCGGGCACCGTGGCACCGTCCCAGTCGCCGCCGAGCGCGATGACGTCCTCGCCGCCCAGGTCGAGCCAGTGCTCGATATGTGCCGCCAGCTGGTCGAAGGTGACGTCTGCGGCGGTCTTGTCGGTTGCGTCGTTGGATAGGAACTCGCTGCAGTAGTTGAGGCCGACGATACCGCCCATGTCGCGAATGGTGCGGAACTGGTCGTCGGTGAGGTTGCGCTTGACGCTGCAGACGGTGCGGGAGTTGGAGTGGCTGGCGACGAAGGGGCGCGTGACGTGGGCGACAACCTCGTCAAAGCACTCATCGTTGAGGTGGGAGACGTCGAGTACCATGCCGGCGTGCTCCATCTGCGTAAGTGCCTCGATGCCGGCGGCGGTGAGGCCGGCGTGGGTATCGTGTCCGCTCGCGAGCGGTCCCTGCGCGTTCCAGCTGAGTGACGACATAAGCACGCCCAAGCTCTTGAGCACCTCGATCAGTGCGGGGTCCTCGGCAAAGAACGTGGCGTTTTCGATGGTGTGGATGCAAGCGACCTTACCGTCCTTGAGCGCGGGGCGAATGTCTGCGGCGCTGCGTACGTTGACCATGCGGTCGTGGTTGAGCATTGCCTGGCCGCTCATATGCGCCATGATTTGCGCCTGGAAGCGCGCGGCGTGGGCGGTGGGAATCTCGTCGGGGACAAACGTGGCGAAGCACTGTGCCCACGGCGTGTTGCCGATCTTTGCGAGCGAGATGGCGCAGGCGTTGCCCTCGATGAGGTCGAAATCTTGCGGATGCGTTTCGTCGCCGGGGAAATAACCGTCGGTGCCGGCGGTAAAGCGCAGGTCGAGATCGAGCGTGGCCCAGCCGATTCGGTCGGCGGTGTCGCAGTGTAGG
>DBFDDV010000129.1:0-2285 GCA_048302525.1 Collinsella sp.
GCACCCATCCCCGAGGAGGGCAAGTGGGTCCAGGCTAAGGAGATTTCCGACATCTCCGGTCTTACGCACGGTGTGGGTTGGTGCGCACCTCAGCAGGGCGCCTGCAAGCTCACGCTGAACGTCAAGGACGGCATCATCGAGGAGGCCCTCGTTGAGACCATCGGCTGCTCGGGCATGACCCACTCTGCCGCCATGGCTTCCGAGATCCTTCCCGGTAAGACCATCCTCGAGGCCCTCAACACCGACCTCGTCTGCGACGCCATCAACGTTGCTATGCGCGAGATTTTCCTGCAGATCGTTTACGGCCGCAGCCAGACCGCGTTCTCCGAGGGCGGCCTGCCCGTGGGCGCCTCCCTCGACGACCTCGGCAAGGGCCTTCGCTCCCAGGTCGGCACCATGTTCGGCACCAAGGCCAAGGGCGCTCGTTACCTCGAGCTCGCCCAGGGCTACGTCACCCGCATGGCTCTCAACGACAAGAACGAGATCATCGCGTTCGAGTTCCTGAACCTCGGTAAGTTCACCGACGCCGTCAAGGCCGGCAAGACCCCCGAGGAGGCCATCGCTGGCGCTATGGGCCACTATGGTCAGTGGGAGAACGCTGCCAAGTACATCGACCCGCGCACCGACGAGGAGACTCACTCCGTCGCCAGCGTGTTCCCGGTTCACGAGTAGAAAGGGAGGGAAATAACTATGACTGTTACGTTCGAAGGTTACGAGCGCCGCGCTGACAAGATCAACAAGTGCCTCGCCGACAACGGCATCGCCTCCCTCGAGGAAGCTCTGCAGATCTGCACCGACAAGGGCTTCAACCCGCGTGAGATCGTCAACAACACCCAGTCCATCGCCTTCCAGAACGCTGAGTGGGCATACACCCTCGGCTGCGCTCTCGCTGTCAAGCGTGGCGCCAAGTCCGCTTCTGAGGCTGCTGCCATCATCGGCGAGGGCATCCAGGCCTTCACCGTTCCCGGCTCCGTCGCTGAGGACCGCAAGGTCGGTCTGGGCCACGGCAACCTGGGCGCTATGCTGCTCTCCGACGACACCGAGTGCTTCGCCTTCCTGGCCGGCCACGAGTCCTTCGCTGCCGCTGAGGGCGCTATCGGCCTGGCTCTGAACGCCAACAAGGCTCGTAAGAAGCCGCTGCGCGTTATCCTTAACGGTCTGGGCAAGGACGCTGCTCAGATCATCGCCCGCATCAACGGCTTCACCTACGTAAAGACCCAGTTCGACTACTTCACGGGCGAGCTCAAGGTCGTCGAGACCATCCCCTACTCCGATGGTCCCCGCGCCGCCGTCAACTGCTACGGCGCCGACGACGTCCGCGAGGGCGTTGCCATCATGTGGCACGAGAACGTCGACATCTCGATCACCGGTAACTCCACCAACCCCACGCGCTTCCAGCACCCCGTCGCTGGCACCTACAAGAAGGAGCGCCTCGAGGCTGGCAAGAAGTACTTCTCCGTCGCTTCTGGTGGCGGCACTGGCCGTACCCTGCACCCGGACAACATGGGCGCCGGCCCTGCCTCTTACGGCATGACCGACACCATGGGCCGTATGCACTCCGACGCCCAGTTCGCCGGTTCCTCCTCCGTGCCTGCGCACGTCGACATGATGGGTCTCATCGGCATGGGTAACAACCCCATGGTCGGTGCCACCGTCGCCTGCGCTGTCGCCGTCGAGGAGGCCCTCAAGGCCTAATCGCGCTTGCGCGATGCTCATATAGTTGAGCTTTGGAGCCGCTATCCACCCGGGTAGCGGCTCTTTTTTGTCCCAAAGCTGTCAATCGGTTTGGGTCGCGCCACGAAAACGGCTCATCTACTACGTTTGGCCCGCATGGCTCGACCATAGCCAGGTTTTGGGAAAATCAATAATCCGTCTACCTGCGGGTTTGATTTTGTGATTCTCGGTATGGTTGGGGGTGACCGCCCAAACGTAGTAGATAGGCCCATTTCGTGGCGAGCGAATCGACCCGAGGCACAGGGTAGCTAAAAGAACCCCGTCCCAAATTAACTACTCTGCCATGAAAATCCAAAACGATTCGATATATCAGTTGAGATGAGCTCCGAGGTGGAGTGAGACGGATTGCCAAAATACCCCTAACGTCCACCTGCCATATTCGCCCTTTACCGATTTATCCAATCTTTGCGACACCTTTGCCGATCACCCGTGCGACAATGCGCCGGACGAGAAAGGAATCCGATGGAATCGACTGATGTACTGGTAATTGGATCTGGCATTGCGGGCCTTTGTGCCGCCATAGAAGCGGCACGCACGGGTGCAACCGTCGC
>DBFDDV010000130.1:0-3684 GCA_048302525.1 Collinsella sp.
TTTCTGTTCTTGTTCGGTAAGCTGCTGCATGGGGGCCTCGACTCTCATCGTTTTTTGGGCGATGCGCACACGCTCTTGAGTATAGATGAGTGAAGGACGTCTGTTGTTCAGACATGGCGGTCAACAGCGTGCTGTTGGTGCTCGCTTGATCGTGGGCGCCATTCACCTTCGTTGCACAGCGACGACTGGTTGGCTGGTTGGCGTCAAGTAACCGCCTCCGCCTTGTGGGCCGCCTCAAGGACAAGGCATAATGCATGTGACAAAGGGGCAGTCCCTTTGCCGCATTGATCTGAGAGTAGATGTTGATGATTCTATCGTTGGCCCCCATGGAGGGGATTACCGGGCATGTGTTCCGTCGCGTGCATGCGGAGTGCTTCGGTGCGCTCGACTGCTATTACACGCCGTTTTTGCCGCCACCGCGGGTGGGAAACCGCTTTGGCGGCAAGGCGTTTAAGGAGATCGATCCTGCCAATAACCAGGGGCTTAACGTAGTGCCTCAGCTGATGTCCAAGAACGCGGACGAGTTTGTGTGGGCGGCACAGGTGCTCGCCGACATGGGCTATCGCGAGGTCAATCTCAACTTGGGTTGCCCCTCGGGGACGGTTGTCGCCAAGGGCAAGGGCTCGGGCTTTTTGCGCCACTTGGACGAGCTCGAAGTGTTCTTGAGCGATGTGTGCGAACGTTCGCCGTTGCCGGTGTCGGTAAAAACCAGGCTGGGGCTGGAGAGCGACGACGAATACGAGCGCGTGCTCGATCTGTATTGCCGCATGCCGCTGGCAGAGCTGATTGTGCACCCGCGCGTGCAAAAGGACCGCTATACGGGCTCGCCGCGCAAGGAGTTTTATGGCGAGACGCTGGAGCGCGCGCCGTTTCCGGTGGCATACAACGGCGATATTTTTGATCTTGAGGACATGGATGCGCTGGTGGAGGCCTATCCCGGCACACGTCATGTAATGCTGGGGCGCGGCCTGCTCGCGAACCCCGCTCTGGCTCGCATGGTCAACGGCGGTCCTGCTGCCACGGCAGCCGAGCTGCAGCGTTTCCATGACACGCTGTTTGCTGCCTATGCAGAAGAGATTGGCGGTAACGCGGTCTTTCGCATGAAGGAGTGGTGGTTCTACGCCAAGTGCGCTTTCGCCGACCCCACTACCGTTCACAAGCTCGTACGTAAGACCAAAAAGGTCGACGAATACCGCGCCGCCGTCGAGCGCGTCTTTCGCGAGCAGCCGCTTGCGCCCATAGCCCGCTTCCACGGCTAGTTAGCCATTGGGTGTTCCTATAGTTTTGTCAACCGTCGGGGCTACTCCCGGTAGGGCACCCGGTCGCGCATCACGGCGTATATCGCCCTGAGCCGCTTTCTCGCGACGGCCTTGAGCGCCCGCCCGTGGCCCATGCCCCGCGCCCTGCAGGCCCGGTAGTACTCGCCGTAGCGCCCCGACGACCTCACCAGGCTGTTGCACGAGAAGATCAGCAGGGACTTGAGCCTCGCGTCGCCGCGCCTGGACGCCCTGACCGACCTAACCGACGTGCCGGAGCTTCTCACCCTCGGTGCGATGCCGCAGTACGAGGCCAGGTGGTCGTGGTCTGGGAACCTCCCGATGTCGACCGACACCGCGAGCTGCGCCGCCGTCCTCGGCCCGATGCCGGGCACGGTGAGTAGGCACGCGTAGGTCTCGTCGCCCTCGAGCAGCGCCGCCGTCTCGGCCTCGAGGGCCCCGGCCTCGTCGAGGGCCTCCGATATCCGGGCGGCCAGGAACCTGACCTGCCTGTTCTCGGCCTCGATGAGCGCCGGCGGGGGCGCGGTGGAGGCGGCCGCGGCCTCCCCGGCGGCCTCGGCCTGCGGCCCCTCGGCCCCCGAGCGGGCGATCCCCCACGCCCCGCCGAACCCGGCGAGCAGCTCCAGCCACCGGCGGTCCGACAGGTCGACGGCGGCCTCGAGGGCCGGGCAGGACTCGAGCAGCACGGCGCGCAGGCGGTTCTTGTCCCTGGTCGCGCAGGCGACGACGTGGTCGCGCTGCGACGAGAGGGCGCGCGCGGCCTCGAGGGCCTCGCCGCGGCCCGGGACCCCCGACAGGGAGTCCGGCACGCCCAGGGCGGTCCGCGCGATCACCGCGGCGTCGCGCTCGTCGGTCTTGGCCTCGCCGGCGAACAGGCCCGCGGCGCGGCTGGCGGCGAGCCCGGGCAGGTAGGCGACCCCGAGCCCCGCGGCGCGGGCGCGCCTCACGGCGAGGGACCCTATGTTGCGGAACTGGTCGACCACGACGAGCGTGCCGGCGGGCGCGGAGGCGAACAGCGCGTCGAGCTCGGCCTCCCTGTTGCGGACGGGGGCGCTGGACAGCACCTCCCCGTCGCGGTCGATCAGGCAGGCCCAGTGGGAGGACTTGCCGACGTCCAGGCCGAGCACGGCCGCGGGCCTGGTCGATGGCGCTTTCACGGTGGTATCCTTCCGGTAGTCGTTCGACCGGATGGCCTCCCCCTCGGCACTCACATTACCAGCCGCGGCGCCTGCCCGGCACTTTCCTATCAGCCGTCGGGGGCGGCGCGCCCCGCGCCGGCAGCACCCAACAGGCCCTCTCGGGGGCAGGGACGTTCGGCCGTGCGCGGGCGCCCGGTCGGCGGCCCGTTCTGGGCGCGCCTCAATCGTAGCCCGAGACGGTCCCGGGCTGACAATTTCGACTGTAATGGACGTTCTTTAACGACTAGTCATTTAAGAACGTCCCCAACGACTATGTAGCAAAAAGCTGTACACCAGCATCCAAAGATGTCGAAAATGTCGACTTTGGATGCTGGCGTACATGTTTGGGTTCGGCGGGGGAGCGGTGCCTAGGCAATCATTGCATCAAGTGTTATGAGTTCCCTGAGCCGTTCCGTGCGCGTTTGCCCATGGCGTTTGGCTTTTTCGTCAAACGCCTCAAGAACCGATTCGCCCACACGTGCCGACAAGACAGCGCTCGGCTCATCAGAGATCGGCGGCCTTCCCAGCTTAACGGTGCGGCCTTTCGGCCATTCATCTTTTTCGTAAGCTTCCGCGGCTTTCTCTAACTCTCCAGGGGCAAATCCCATCATTTTTTCAAGCTGCTCAGCATCCATGGCGCCTCCTATCGATCGACATAATGTCGAGCGCTGGTTCTCGGATTCCATTTTTTGTATACAGTTTTGTAGACAAAAATACAAGCAGTTTATCGGGCTAATTAGCTTGTTTTGATCCGCCTGCTCGATAGGAAATGAGCATTGACGGCTTCGATACTCCTTTGCTTTTCAGCTTGGAATTTGGATGCTCGTTGAACTTCCGTAGGGGAGCGTTTTATTAAGCTATCGAGATTCTGGGCAGGAGCTCTCACCGGTCTTCGATAGTGGGACCAGCTTAATTCGCGACACAGTGTGTCGCGAATTGGAGTAGTCGTTGGGTGTCCTTCAATGGCTAGTCATACAAGAACGTCCAAGTGCCGGATTTTGTCATTTAGTGTCGTTCTCAGCGACTATTCTGGAGGGTCGTGGTCAAAAAAGGGCAAATATGAGTACTGTTGCAATTATGGTTGCATTTTTTTTGCTATAAATAGTAGCTCCTGATGAGATTTGTTCCCATTAAGAGCTACGTTTATTGAACATATGAGGAGAAATAACGTCGTCTGCGGACGAGTGGAACGGTCGCGCGCGCAGACGTGGTGTAAGAGTGTCCTGAGG
>DBFDDV010000131.1:0-9695 GCA_048302525.1 Collinsella sp.
GGAAACTATAGGACAGACTAATTCAATTGTTAGGAGGATCGACTAGTCACGCAGGATGATGTCCATGGCGAGCATCAGGTTGCGCTCGTCGATGGCAAATGGGGCGGCTTCGCGCGTCTTGGGCTTGGCGCAAAATGCGATGCCCGTGCCCGCGGCCTGAATCATGGGGATGTCGTTGGCGCCGTCGCCGATTGCCACGGTATGGGCCATGTCGACACCGCACTCAACTGCCCAGTCCAGCAGCTGGATGAGCTTGGACTCCTTGGTCACAATCTCGGCAGCCAGCTTACCGGTAAGCTTGCCGTCCACGACCTCCAGGCGGTTGGCCAGGCAAAAGTCGATGCCCGCGGCGGCAACGATCTTGTCGGCGACCTCGTGGAAACCGCCACTCACTACGCCGACCTTCCAACCCTTGCTGTGCGCCGAGCGCACGAGCTCCAGCGCGCCGGGGGTAAACGTCACGCGCTCAAAGGTACGTTCGAAAACACTCTCGTCCAGGCCGGCGAGCAGCCCCACGCGCTCTTCGAGTGCCTGCTTAAAATCGAGCTCGCCGCGCATGGCGCGCTCGGTGATCTGCGCCACTTGCTCGCCCACGCCGGCTTCCTCGCCCAATAGATCGATGACCTCCTGGTTGATGAGCGTGGAGTCGATATCCATAACGATGAGGCGTGCGGTCATGGCGGGCCTTTCCGAGTGCAGTTGTATTGGGGCACATTGTCGCACGTGGCGCGCGTTGGCGACGGCCACGGTGCATCAATTGTTTCGTCTCCGTCAAGTCTTTGGGCAGGAGCTACTTTTTCGCGGCACATCGACACAGGTGCGATAAGATAGAACGCCATGTCTGGCTGCGCGGTTTACGCAGGCTGGGCAAATCTGTACGACGCCGCCCGGAACGACACGGGGCGGCACAGATCCATAAAGGAGGATCACTGGTATGAGCCAGACCCGTCCCATCGACGAGCATTCCATGCACACCCGTACCTGCGGCGAGCTTCGCCGCGAGAACGTGGGCGAAGAGGTCACCCTCACCGGTTGGGTGAGCCGTCGCCGCGACCACGGCGGCCTTATCTTCTGCGATCTTCGCGACCGCGAGGGCATCACGCAGCTCACCTTCGACCCCGAGCACTCCGACGGCGACGCCTTTAAGATCGCCGAGACCATGCGTCCCGAGTGGCCCATCAAGATCCACGGCGTCGTGCGCTCCCGTGGCGAGGAGACCACCAACACCAAGCTCGCGACCGGCGAGATCGAGGTCCTGACCGACCACGCCGAGGTTCTCAACACGTCCGTCACCCCGCCGTTCCAGATCGAGGACGGCATCGAGACCAGCGAGGACACCCGCCTGCGCTATCGCTATCTGGACCTCCGCCGTCCCGAGATGATGGCCAACCTCAAGCTGCGCTCCGACTTTACCTTTGCCATTCGCGAGGCACTGCACAACCGTGAGTTCATGGAGGTCGAGACGCCCTCCCTGTTCAAGTCCACGCCCGAGGGCGCCCGCGACTTCATCGTTCCCAGCCGCATCCAGCCGGGCAACTTCTACGCCCTGCCGCAGTCCCCGCAGCTTCTGAAGCAGCTGCTCATGGTCGGTGGCGTTGAGCGCTACTACCAGGTTGCCAAGTGCTTCCGCGACGAGGACCTGCGTGCCGACCGTCAGCCCGAGTTCACCCAGGTCGATATCGAGATGTCCTTCGTGGACCAGAACGATGTCATGAGCGCGCTCGAAGAGGTTCTTGCCGATGCCTTCGGTCGCATGGGTGTCGAGATGCCCACGCCGCTGCGTCGCATGAACTACTGGGATGCCATGGACACCTATGGCTCCGACAAGCCCGATACCCGCTATGGCATGCACCTGGTCGACCTGACCGACATCTTTGCCAACTCCAAGTTCAAGGTCTTTGCGACCGCCGCAAATGAGGAGGGCTCTGTCGTCAAGGCCATCAACGCCAAGGGCGCCGGTGCCTGGGCACGTGCCAAGATCGATAAGCTTGCCGGCGTGGCTTCCACGTTTGGCGCCAAGGGCCTGGCCTGGATCGCATTCCGCGAGGACGGTTCCATCAACAGCCCCATCGTCAAGTTCTTCTCGGACGAGGAGATGGCGGCTCTGCGTGAGCGCATGGACGTCGAGCCCGGCGACCTCGTGATGTTCGCCGCCGGCTCGCGCCTGCTCTCTGACGAGATCCTGGGCGGCATGCGTTCTCACATGGCCAATGCGCTCGAGATCAAGCGCGAGGGTCACGACTTCCTGTGGGTCGTTAACTTCCCGCTGTTCCACTGGGACGAGGACCGCAAGGCCTATGCAGCCGAGCACCAGCCGT
The DNA here is from genome assembly GCA_048302525.1 of Collinsella sp. Classification (GTDB taxonomy): domain Bacteria; phylum Actinomycetota; class Coriobacteriia; order Coriobacteriales; family Coriobacteriaceae; genus Collinsella. The sequence goes on from DBFDDV010000131.1 coordinate 2,319, forward strand.
TCACCCTGCCGACCGAGACCGACATCGCCAAGATCGAGGCAGATCCGCTGGCAGCCGGTTCTTGCACCTACGACTTTGTCATGGACGGCTTTGAGGCCGGTGGTGGCGGTATGCGTATCCACAACGCCGAGATGCAGATGTCCATGCTCAAGCTCCTGGGCTTTACCGAGGAGCGTGCCGAGTCTCAGTTTGGCTTCCTCATGGAGGCTCTCAAGTTTGGTGCGCCCCCGATGGGCGGTTTCGCTCTGGGCCTGGACCGCGTGTGCATGCTGCTCACCGGTTCCGACTCCATCCGCGACGTCATGGCGTTCCCCAAGACGGCCAGCGGCTCCGATCTCATGTCGGGCGCTCCGAGTGCCGTTAGCGGCGCCCAGCTCAAGGACGTCAGCCTGCGCCTGATGTAGGCAAGCGGCTACATATTGCCCGTAACGAGGGAAGGACGCGTGCCTTCCCTCGTTTTTTATGTCGTGACGTCATGGTTTGGAGGCTTGCCGTCGTGCGCCGGGAAACTACAACCCGGAATCTGCGTCCAGAAGGGGTCGCGCTTTCCCAAAGGGGGTCCTCTGGGAAAGCGCGACCCAGAATTCGGCAAAATAATGGGGCAGGCTTTCCGCAACAACTGTCTGGCGGAAAGCCTGCCCCCAGTTTCTTATAGCGAGTCTCTCTGGATCAGCTGCATGTGCATCACGGAGGTGGTGGGCTCGGCACCCTTGATCATGTCGAGCGCAATGTTGGCGGCCATGTGTCCTTCTTCGCGCAGGGGCTGGCGGACGGTCGTGAGCGCGGGGACGCAGCGCGCCGCAATCTCGTGATCGTCGAAGCCGACGACAGAAACGTCCGCAGGAACGGATAGGCCTGCCTCGTTGAGTGCGGTGATGACGCCAGCTGCGATACGGTCCGATCCGCAGAGCACGCCATCGAAAGCAATCTCGCGCGCGAGGATCTGGTGCATGGCCTGATAGCCGTCTCCGCTGTTCCAGCCGGTATAGATAACGTTTGCGTCTGGGAGGTCTTCGCCCAAGACGGCACGGTAGCCGCGCAGGCGGTCGACAACAGCGGGGTTGTCTTGCGGTCCCAACACGGCGACGATATCTTTGCGCCCGCGATCCTTCATGGCGAGTGCCGCAAAATGTCCGCCCTCTTCGTCGTCAGAGTAGACCGTCGAGAACACATCGCGATAGGGGTGGCCCTCGAGCTGGCCACACAACACGGTGGGTACGCCCAGCTCGCGCAGCACCTCGAGCAGCTCGCTGCCTTTGTAGGGAGAGACGTCGATCACGGCGTCGAACGAGCGGCGCTCAAAGTGCTCGCGTGCGCGGTTGCGCTCATGCGAAGAAGACGCCTGCAAGATAACGGGCAGATAGGACGACTCCGACAGTTCCTCGGTAATGCCGCTCAAAAACTCGCTATAGGTGGGGTCGCTGAAGAGTTCACTCAGAGGCTCGGTCACGAGCACGGCGATGATTTCCGTGTGCCCGACAGCGAGCGCTCGGCCACGAGCGTTGGGGACAAAATTGACTTCCTTGGCCGCCGCGCGGACGCGCTTTTTGGTTTCCTCGCTAATGCGGGGCGAATCGTTGAGGGCGCGCGATGCCGTGGAGCGCGACACGCCGGCAGCTGCGGCAACCTCGGCAAGCGTAGGTGCGGTGCGAACTGGTTGTGTCATGGCGTCTCCTGGAAAATGCGGTCGATGTTGTCACTGTTACGGGCTAGTGCGGATACAGCTTACTATAGTGCGCCTGAACAGCGTTCATGATATCCGGTGACCGGTGTCGTTTTGCAACCAAGCCGAAATCGAATACGTCTCGTGTGGGTGAGATATCAGCGGGCGTGGAGGTTGCCTACGAGCTTAAGAACGATGTCTTGTGCTGAGTTTCGATACTCAGGGTGACATAAGTGTTGCGATTGTACAACCGGTTGCACCGTTAACCCTGCCAAATCGACCGTTCAGCGGACAACCGGTTGCACAGTTTTTTACATCGCCCGTAAGATAAGGACAACCGGTTGCACAAAGAAGCACTACGATGACGAAGGAGCATCACCATGGACGCCATTAACGATTGGGAAAACCAAGCGCTCACCCACAGGAACCGCCTGGCACCCCATGCGTACTTTATGGGTTATGAGGCCGCCGATCTCGCCGCTACGTACAGCCGCGAGCTGTCGCGCGGATTTGTCCAGCTGTCCGGCTCGTGGCAGTTCCGCCTTTTTGAGGGCCCCGCGGCCGTCTCCAACGAAGCACTTTGCACGTACAAGCCCGAGTGGGATCACGTGGAGGTTCCGCACCTGTGGCAGGTAGACGGCTATGGCAACCTTGCCTACACCGACGAGGGTTTTCCGTTCCCGGTGGATCAGCCGTTCGTTCCCTCCGACGACCCTACGGGCGTCTACCAGCGCATCGTCAAACTTCCCGCCGTGCCTGCCGGCGCTCGCGAGATTATTCGCTTCGACGGTATCGAGAGCTACGGCGAGCTGTATGTCAACGGCAAGTTTATCGGCATGACCAAGGGTTCGCGCCTGTCCGCCGAGTTTGACGTGACCGACGCGCTCGTCGAGGGCGACAACCTGTTTGCGGTCAAGGTTCTGCAGTACAGCGATGGTAGCTACATCGAGGACCAGGACATGTGGTGGGCATCGGGCATCTTCCGCGATGTGTACCTCATGCAGCGTCCCGCCGCGCATCTGGTCGACTTTAGGTTCCGCACGCACCGCGAGGGCGATGCCGCTCTGATCACGCTCGATACGGTTGCCGAGGGCGCAAGTCGCGTCGTGTATACGCTCAGCGATGGCCAGAATGTGGTCGCTACGGGCGAGTGCGTCGACGGCCATGCCGAGTGCAGCGTTGCCGATGCCCACTTCTGGAACCCCGAGGACCCCTTCCTCTATGACCTTACGCTTGAGGTCTACGACGGCGACGAGGTCAGCGAGTACGTTCCGCATCGCCAAGGCCTTGCCGAGGTGACGGTCGAGGGCAATCATATCTACCTCAACGGCACCTACTTTAAGATGCATGGCGTCAACCGCCACGACCACGACGATCACAAGGGCCGCGCCGTGGGTCTCGAGCGCATGCGCCGCGACCTGGAGCTCATGAAGCAGCACAACATCAACGCGGTGCGCACGTCCCACTACGCCAACGATCCGCGCTTCTACGAGCTGTGCGACGAGTACGGCATCATGCTGGTCGCCGAGACCGATATGGAGAGCCACGGCTTCGAGAATATCGGCAATATCGCCCTGGTCACCGACGACCCTGCCTGGGAGCCGGCTTACGTTGACCGTGTTGAGCGCCTGGTGATGCAGGAACGCAACCACGCGTGCATCATCATGTGGTCGATGGGCAACGAGAGCGGCTATGGCTGCAACATCCGCGCGATGTACGCCAAAGCTCACGAGCTCGACGGTCGTCCGGTCCACTACGAGGAGGATCGCAACGCCGATACCGTCGACGTCATTTCCACCATGTACTCCCGCGTGTCGCAGATGAACGACTTTGGCGAGCATCCGTTCCCCAAGCCGCGCATCAACTGCGAGTACGGCCACTCCATGGGTAATGGTCCCGGAGGCCTGTCCGAGTACCAGGAGGTCTTCGATCGCTGGGATTGCATCCAAGGCCAGTTTATTTGGGAATGGTGCGACCACGGTTTGGCTGCTGTGACCGAGGACGGCGTTGCCTACGACATGTATGGCGGCGACAACGGCGATTACCCCAACAACAGCAACTTCTGCATCGACGGCATGGTGTTCCCCTGGCAGCAGCCGAGCCCGGGCCTTACCGAGTACGGCCAGGTCATCTGCCCGGTTCGCATGGCCTACGATGCCGAGGCGGGCGAGCTGACCGTCACCAACAAGCGTTGGTTTACCACCCTCGAGGATGTCTGCCTGTCGGCGGAGACCCTGGTGGACGGCGACGTGGTCTGCCGCAAGACGCTCATGCCCGGTGCGGTTGCCCCCGGCGAGTCCGTCCAGCTTCCGCTGGTGATTCGCGAGGCCGCAGTGGGCGAGACCCTGCTGACCGTGCACGCCTACACCATGGCGGCTCACGCCTGGTGCGAGCCGATGTTCCAACTGGGTGCAAGCCAGTTTGCCATCGCAAACCATCCGGCGCCGGCAATTGCCGCCCCCACTCGTCCTGAGCTTACGGTCGAGGAGACCGAGCAGGAGATTCGTATTCGCTCCCTCAACGGCGAGCTGACCTTCAGCAAGGTCAACGGTACCGTGAGCGAGTGGAAGGCATCCGGTCGCGACGTCATGACCTCCGGTCCCCAGGTTGGTTTTTGGCATCCGCTCGTCGATAACCACGCCCAGGAGTACGACTCCCTGTGGAAGGATAACTTCATCGATGTGATGCAGACGTCTACCCGCAATGTTTCTTGGAAGCAGGACGGCAATGCGGTCGTCGTTACCGTGAGCCAGCGTATCGCTCCTCCCGTCCGCGCGTTCGGCATGCGCGTCGAGCTTGTCTACACCGTGCTTCCGAGCGGTCGCGTTGACCTCAAGGTTTCCGGCGAGCCCTACGGTGACTATTCGGACATCATCCCGCGCATCGGCATCTCCTTCGAGGTCCCCGGTTGCGATCGCGCCGTCGAGTGGTATGGCCACGGCCCGGGCGAGAACTATCCGGACTCGCTGCGCGCCAACCCGGTCGGTCATTACCGCACCACGGTCGACGATATGTTCACGCCCTACGTTATGCCTCAGGACTGCGCCAACCGCGAGGGTACCCGCTGGGTTGCCCTGCGCTCTAGCCACGGTGACGGTCTGGTCGTGACGCGTCCGAGCGACGCCGCTTCCAACCCGTTCTCGTTCTCGGCATGGCCCTATAGCTGCGAGGCCATCGATAACGCCAAGCACGTCTACGACCTTGTCAAGGGCGATACGGTCACGGTCAACATCAACGACCAGTTGCTCGGCCTTGGCTCGAACTCTTGGGGTTCCGAGGTGCTCGATTCCTATCGCACCCGTTTTGAGAGCTTCAGCTTTGAGGTGTCCCTGCGACCGCTGACGTCTGCCGATCTGGCTCAGGCGCTGGCACCCATTAAGGAGGCATAAGCCATGCATGTCTTTAACTCGCGCGCCGATTTCGACGCTCAGATGAAGTCCGTCAAGAAGTGGATGCGCACCGGCCAGGCGCTCGATGGCGTTGCCGACCTACAGCACGACGTGGCTTACTCCATCGGCGACTCGTTGGTGTACTGGTGGGTCTATGCCCGCGAGGCCGCAACCGCCGATCTGGTCGGTCACCGTCGCTACCATGCCGTGCTCGCTCCGCTCGACGGCGACCTGACCGTCGAGGTTGCCCCCAAGGCAGGCCTCACCTGCACCCGCGCTTACAGCGATATCGATGATCGCGAGCGCTTTGAGGGGGCGGGGGAGACCGTGACGATTCCCGCCGGCGGCGTTGCCGTCGTCGAGATCGACGAGGCTTACCGTGTTATCGCCGAGGCTTCGGATCCCCGCGTCGTGGTACTGCACGTGACGGTCGAAGGTTATTCCTTCCCCAACAAGTAGTATTCGTCCGTTTGCACGTTTGCTTCGCGCCGTTAAGGGGGATGGCTTTGTTGACTTCCTTTTCCCCATTCCCCTTAGCAGGTGCGCCGTCCGCGATTGCACTTGCAGCTCGGACGGTTTTGGATGACATTTAATAGATGATTGGAAGGGCTTATGAGCTCTGAAAAACGAGGAACGATCGGTTCGTTCGCTCTGCTGGGCATGACGGTCGCCGCCGTGTTCGGTATCAAGAACATCATCAACAACAACGCGGCCATCGGCTTGGCAGCTGCGCCGTCGTTCTTCTTCGCCACGCTTTTGTACTTTGTCCCCTATACCCTGGTTACCGCCGAGTTCGTCGGCCTCAACAAGGACTCCGAGTCGGGCGTGTACGCATGGGTTAAGACCTCGATGGGTGGTCGCTGGGCGTTCCTGACGGCATTTAGCTACTGGTTCGTTAACCTGTTCTTCTTTGCGTCCGTCCTGCCCAACGTCATCATCTACGCGAGCTACGTGTTCTTTGGTGCCAACGCCGAGCTTTCGCAGCTGTGGATCACCATTATCGAGATCGTCGTCTTTGCTATTGCCACGTGGGTTTCGACCAAGGGCGCTAAGTGGATCGGCTCCATTTCCTCCTTCGGTTCGACCGCGGCTCTCGGCCTGACCGCCGTGTTCATCCTGCTGTCCCTGGCTGCTGCCTTTGGCGGCGTTGAGTTCGCTACGGCTCCTACTCCCGCTAACATGGCTCCCGACATGAGCAACTTCGCAACTGCGTGGGGCTTCTTCGGTACGCTTGCCTGGATCATCCAGGGCGTTGGCGGCGCTGAGTCTGTCGGCGTGTTCCTTAACGACCTTAAGGGTGGCGTCAAGGCCTTCGTGCGCACCGTCGTTATCGCCGGCCTGACCATCGGCCTTCTGTATGCAGGCGCTTCGCTGCTGGTTAACCTGTTCATCCCCGAGGGCAGCGTTGCCATCTCCACCGGCATCTTCGACGTGTTCGGCGCTGTCTTTGCCCACTTTGGCATTCCTATGGAAGTGTCCACGCGCGTCATCGGCTTGATCCTTCTCGCCGCTACGCTGGGTTCCCTCATGATGTGGACCTCCGCTCCCATCAAGGTCTTCTTCACCGAGATCCCCAAGGGCGTCTTTGGTAGCAAGATCGTCGAGCTCAACGAGCATGGCATTCCTGCCCGCGCCGCTTGGCTGCAGTTCGCCATCGTCGTCCCCATCCTGATCATCCCGGCCCTGGGCTCCGGTAACCTCGACGACCTGCTCATGATTGTCACCAACATGACGGCTGCCACCGCTCTGCTCCCGCCGCTGCTGATTCTGCTTGCCTACTTTATGCTGCGCAAGAACTTCGATGCTGCTCCCCGTGGCTTCCGCATGGGCTCGCGCAGCTTTGGCCTGGTCGTTGCCGCATTCCTGCTTGTGGTCTTCTGCTTCGTGCTTATCTGCGGCACCATTCCGCTCGATCAGCCGCTGTGGCTGACGCTGGTCTACAACGTTGGCGGTGTGGTTGTCTTCCTGGGCCTTGCCGTGATGTGGTACAACCGCTATATCAACCGTCTGCGCGAGACCGATCCCGAGGCTGCCGAGAGCGAGCTGCGCCCCTCCGTCCTCGACATGATTGAGTAGCGGCTAGGATTAATCTGCGGCTGTGGAATAAATCGATCCCCTTTCCTAGGGAGGGGCCTTACGAGGCCTCTCCTTTTGTGTTTTGGGGCATGGTTTTGGACCCTGTGGGCAAAAAATGCCAAATTTGAGTACTGTTGCAAAAGAGATGTCATATTTTTCGGCCTGTTCTGAGTAAAAATGGGCTCACAATCAATTTATCTAACCCCCTTTAAGGTAGCGCGCAGAGATGTGGTGTAAGAGGCGGGGCAT
>DBFDDV010000132.1:0-2341 GCA_048302525.1 Collinsella sp.
GTTGAAGAGAGGCTTAATGGCTGAGAGGTAGTCTTTGGCTACTTCGGCCCTATCTGCTTGAAAGTTGTGCCAGGCCCACCATTGGACCATTCCTACGAAGCTTGAGGCTATGTGGTGTAGTAGGAAGCTTCGGTCCATGGTGGCGGCGGGGCCGTTTGGGTCGGTAGGGACGGTTTCGGCTGCTCGTGACATGGTGGTCTTGCGGAGACAGTCGGCGAAGACGCGCGAGCCGGCTCCGGCTACGAGGGCTCGTACGCCTTGACGGCGTTCCCAGAGGTTGTTGAGGATATGCTCGACTTGTACGAGCGGATCATCGAGCGGTGTGCCATCGTCGTCGAGGGCGTGGGTACAGATGTCGCTCACGAGCTCGGACAGTAGGTAGTCTTTGCTCTTGAAGAGGCCGTAGAACGTGGCCCGACCCACATGGGCGCGAGCGATGATGTCGCCGACGGTGATCTTGCCGTAGTCCTCCTCGCGAAGGAGCTCGGAAAATGCTGCGACGATGGCGGCGCGGCTTTTGGTTTTGCGGGCATCCATGGCTATGCATCCACGTGAACAAGCAGGCAACGGAGCGTGCCGGAGCAGCCCTCGTAGGGGCGCTTACCGGCGCCGTAGCCGACGGCTTCGATGCGGTAGCGGGCCGGCAGGTGCTCGGACGTGCGCAGTGCGGCGACGATGGCGGCGCCCGTGGGCGTCACGAGCTCGCCGGCGACCGGTGCGGGCGTGAGGGCGATATTGCCTGCTTGGCATAGGTTGACGACGGCGGGCACCGGGATGGGCATAAGGCCGTGGGCACAGTGGATGGTGCCGTGACCCTCGGAGAGCGACTCGACGACAATATCCTCGATGCCCAGGTCATCGAGGCAGATGGCGACAGAGCAGATGTCAACGATGGAATCGATGGCGCCTACTTCGTGGAACATGACGGTCTCGAGCGTTTTGCCGTGGGCCTTGGCCTCGGCGGCGGCGAGCGCGGTAAAGATGGCGAGCGCGCGACGCTTGGCGCCATCGCTTAACTGCGAGCCATCGATGATGGCGGTGACGTCCGCCAAAGAACGGTGGTGATGGTGGTGGGCGTGATGGTGACCCTCGTGGCCATGACCGTGGGCCTCATGGTCATGCTCGTGGCAGTGCTCATGTTCGTGCTCGTCATGATCATGATGGTGGTGCTCATGCTTGTGCGTGTGCTCGGCAGCTGCCTCGTTGCCGTAGAGCCAGGCCATGTCGTGGTCGTGGTTCTCGAGCTCCTCTGCCAGCTGAACGTCAAAGTCGCAGGCGTCGATGCCATGCTTGTTTACGCGGGTGACGGCAATCTCAAAGCCGTCGACCGGCAGCGTGGCGAGCTGTTCGCGCAGGTGCTCTTCGCTGGCGCCCAGGTCGAGCAGGGCCGCGACGGTCATGTCGCCGCTGATGCCCGAGGTGCCGTCGATGATAAGCGTGTGCTGATGGTTGGACATGGAATGCTCCTTAACGGGCGCAGGACGTGCCGGCGCTCAGATGATTGATAAGACTTGCCTGGTAGGCGGCGCCGAAGCCGTTGTCGATGTTGACGACCGAAACGCCGCTGGCGCAGGAGTTGAGCATGGCGAGCAGTGCGGCCACGCCGCCAAAGCTCGCGCCATAGCCCACGCTGGTAGGAACGGCGATGACCGGACAGCTCACAAGGCCTCCGATGACGCTCGCCAGGGCGCCTTCCATGCCGGCGATGGCGATGACCACCTGCGCCTGGGCAAGTTCCTCAGCATGAGCGAGCAGGCGGTGCAGGCCGGCGACGCCTACGTCGTAGAGGCGATCGACCTCGTTGCCGTAGAACTCGGCCGTCAACGCGGCTTCCTCGGCGACGGGCAGGTCGCTCGTGCCGGCGCAGGCGACGACGATGCGTCCGTTGCCGGTAGGGGAGGGCTTGCCACCTACGAGGGCGAGCTGAGCGTCCGGGACATATCCCAGGTCGATGTCGTTGTCGAGAAGCTCAGCGGTGCGCGCGGCTTTTTCGGTATCCAGGCGCGTGACCAGGATGCGCTCCTGGCCGGCATCGAGTAATGCTTTGATAATGGCGGCAATTTGCTCGGCGGTTTTACCGGCGCCGTAGACAACCTCGCCGGCTCCCTGGCGCACTCCGCGCGAAAGATCGAGCTGCGCAAAACCCAGATCGGCGGTCGGCGCCGTCTGGATGCGCGTGAGGGCGACGGCCGGGGTGACTGCTCCGCCGGCAACATCGCTCAGCAATTGCTCAAGATCTCGCTTATCCATATATGTTCCCTTCGACGGCGCAAAGTCTAGTACTCATAGGGTATGTTTCCGAACACTAAGACAAAATTGTTCGGAAACTATAGGACAGACT
>DBFDDV010000133.1:0-7841 GCA_048302525.1 Collinsella sp.
GACGGGATTTGTCCGTATGCACCCCGGAAACCGTCAGCTAACAGTTGATAAGTCAATTAGTTCCTTATCACTGTTAAGCCAAGGGCGGACAGGCTTTTAATTAGGCGATTTGGAAAAGACAGCTACGAATTTAAAAGCTTTAACAAAATCAGCTACTCGTTGTCTTTCTTCACCTCCGGTACGCCCGACTCGGCTTTCGTTGAAGCCTGTGCGGACGGCCTGCGCAGTGCAAAAGCTGTGCTGGAGACATACCTTGATGAGTTTTCAGACGAAGGGGAAACCGGATCGACTGCAAATGTTGGAGATTATTCGAAGGTATTTATCGTTCATGGTCACAGCGGAGAGCTTAGAGAAAGGGTCGCGAGAATCATCGAAAGGCAGGGCCTGACGGCGGTTGTCCTGAACGAGCAGTCAAATCAGGGCAAGACAATCATCGAAAAGCTGGAAATTGAAGGCGACGCAGCAGGAGCGGTATGCCTTTTTACGGCGGACGACGAAGGAAGAGCCCAGGCAGAACAGTCGGCAAAGCCCAGGGCTAGACAAAATGTTGTATTTGAAGCCGGATACTTTATTGGTCGGCTTGGCAGGGAAAACGTTGCAATTCTTGTTGACAAAGGTATCGAGATTCCCTCCGATCTACAGGGCGTCGTATATACCGGAACAGACAATTGGGAGTTCGGACTTTTGAAAGAACTTAAGTCCATGGGATATTCCATCAACTTTAATAAGATGGATATCTAATCTGTTGATCCCTCCTTTCACCGACTGGCAAAACGATTTACACCTAATTGTGGACATTGCTCACGCGATTTGTCTTTGCTCACGCATTGATCTCGCTAAACTAATAACTGCTGTTACCAGGGCATTTTCTGGTGCACATTCTATTGGCTCCTGCGAAGATCGGAGCGGGTATGTTTGCTGCCGAGTCCTACACCAGCCGTCATTACATTGAGATCGTTGCCATAGCCTGCCTATGCGTTTTGCTGGGCGGGCCTTCTTATGCCGCGGGCGCGGAGAGCCTCGTCATCGCGGGCGCGACGTACTACGAGCCGGGCGTGTCGGGCCCCGGCTGGGCCTGGACCGATGCCGGCCACCTGGAGCTTAACGGCTACGCGGGAGAGGCCATCGGCGCTGACGGCGACCTGGTGCTGACACTTGCCGGGCAAAACTCCGTGACGGAGTCGCATGCGCCCGATGCGGACATCACGCAGTGCGGCATGGAGGTGTGGGGCGACCTGACGCTTCGCGGCACCGGGTCCCTGGCGGCATCGGGCTCGCAGTGCGCGATCCACGTCTCGCGGGCGCTCGTGGTGGACGTCTGCACCGTCGATGCCCGGGCGGACGGGGCCGACGTCACGGACGAGGCCGTGGCCGGCGTGATCGCCGGCGACATGGCCGTGCGCGGTGGCGGGCGCGTCGTTGCCGCGAGCACCGGGTCCGGAGCGGGCGTGCGCGCCTATGGCGTGTATCTGCAGGATGCGGGCCTTGGCGATGGTGCGGCCGGCTGTCGGCTTTCCGTCGACGCCTCGTGGCTTGATGCGGCCGGTGCCGACGGCGGCGTTGCGTGCACGGGCGGGTCGCTTGTGTCCGCACGGTTTGTGACGCCTGTCGGCGGGACCTTTGGTGCTGGCGGCGTGGTGGATGCCTCCGGTGCGGTGGCACCGCATGTGGTGGTTGAGCCCGATGCCGCCACGCCACCGGCAGGGGAGACCGATGGAGACGACGTGCCTGGATGCGGGGAGGGTAAACCAGATGGTAGTGCCGGCCCTGCTGCAGGGCAGCCCGGTGCGGGGCCGACGACGGATCCAACGGTGAAACCTGCGGCCACGTCGCCCAAAACAAACATAACGATCAAGACGACGGTGACCAAGACCACAGTGCCTGCGTCCTCTAAGCCTAAAGCCACCAGCACGACCGCAACGACACTCCCCAAGACCGCCGACAGCGACTGGATTGCCGCTTCCGTAACGCTTTTCCTTCTGGGAACAACGCTCCTGGCTGCCGCATTTCGCTGCTAAGGCCCCGTTTAAGTGAGACCAGAGAGGGATGAATGCAGCTATTGCAGAAGTCTTTAGCCTACTACTAAATCAATTTCTTAGAGATTGGTGCCGTATCAGCCATCGCTGCGACGGCACTATTTTGTTCAGCTCGACTGCCTCTCGATCCATTACCGATGTTGAGCCTTACACCCCATCTGCCAGAGCGATAAGATAATTGCAATCCAAATGCTACCGTTTATAAAGCTTCATTTGGACCCAATTGCCTATATCACTGGAGTCATAACATGAGGAACTACTATCAAATCAAAACCGTCGCATCGGCCCCTCCAAGGAGGCTCATCCCGATCGGAAAAGTCATCAGCGTTACTGGGCTTGTATTGGCAATTGTCAGTTTCTTTTCCGCTCTGCCATCGAGTGCCAACATATATGGCTCGCTTTCTTTTACTTTCTTACTCCTTGGCTTATTCTTTTTTGTGGACGGGCTCTTTCTTGTTATTACTGCATCAAGGCAACAAGAGAATCTACTAGGGCTACGCCAATCGCTCCTAGAAGATGATCCTCAAATCGCCGCGAGCGCCGAAGAGTTTATGTCTCAGCGAAAGGCCCTGACACAGCAAGGCGAAATTACTGGCATCTTCATTGTCCATAATGCAACCAAAGATCTGTACTACGTAGGCCAAAGCGCAAAGGCAATTGATCGAGCGGCCATACAGTTTCTCGGTAGGGGCAATTGCGATGTGTATGCCGATTACAAGTACGGTGACTCATTCAACGTGCGAATAATCCAGCTGTCGGAAAGCGGCTACGAAAGTCTCAATGAGCTAAAACGCGCAGCGATACAAGCGCTCGAGGCTGCTGGCGAGGAGCTTTATTAAGGGCGACTGTTAGGATTAATGCAATGGCAAGCTCAAATAACACAGGCAACAACGAGGAATTAACGCCGTCCGTCGAAGAAACGCTTCTTAACGAATCCGGCTCGATTGCCAGGGTCAAATCGTTCTCATGGATTTGGTTTATCAATAAGGAGCGAATCCACGACATAAATCCTGTCCAATGCGGCAAATGGATGTTCTTCTTCTCTCCATTCAAAACCGCCCTCATGGACGACATTGTCGGAACCGCAGTTCTTGATGGCGTCGTCGTAGAGGCCAAATACTCGAATCCCGAAACGCTCATCGCGGCGGGCTCGAAACAAGGTGTCTGCTGCTTTTACCTAAACGGAAACGATAGAGAAAGCCATAAGAGGGTACTGAGCTACATGCTGGAAAACGGGCTAATCAGGAAGACAAAGACTGGAAAGCTGTATAACATTTCGTTCAAGTTCGACACTGAGACCTACGCAGGAAAGTACAAGGGGAGCGGCTTCTCCGGAAAGATAAAGCTCGCGGACTTCGTTGACCTGGAGACGGGAGAGTTTATTTAAGGGTGCGTGCCGAGTAGAGAAGTTGAACTTACTTCACCTGTGTCCCCTTTGGGGACAGCCGCCAGTGCAATACCTCAGTGCTATACTCGTTGTCCTAAGGAAGTGGTTCATATGTACTTGAGCGATACTAAGATTCAAGAGCTTATCGACAACAAGGTGCTGCTCAATGCCGATGCTTCGAACATCGGCCAGGTTACGTATGACTTGCGCACCGACGGATTCTACATTAATGAAAGCAAGCAGTTCGAGGTCGAGCTTGGCCCCGGAGACTCGACTTTTGTCTCTTGCGTTGAATGTGTCGCGCTACCCAACAATCTGACCGCTAGCGTACTTCTGCGCAATTCGCGCATTCGCCAAGGGCTTTCTTTGGATGCACCGCTCTATTTCCCTGGCCATGGAACTAGGCTGTTCTATCGTGTTACAAACGTAAGCGGCAGCACCATTACCCTCGATAAGTCTAAGGGCATCGCGCAGGTCGCATTCCAGCACGTCGAAGGCACGGTTGCCCATCCTTACCATGGAGCCTTTTCCGATGAGCTTAACTTTAATGGGCTCGCCGACTATTCCGACGTCTATGCCGGAGAGCTCAAAAAGGTTGAAGACAAAAAGGAAGAAGTTGCCAATATCGAATCTCGTATTTACGGTAATGTGCTGGCACTCTTTGCCGTCTTCGCCGCGATCTTTACGCTCGTGAACGTTAATGCCGGAGGGATCTCTTCCGATATTTCGACCGTCCGTTTCGTTGCGCTTGACCTGCTAATTATCGGCGGATTTCTGGTCCTTGCGTCTGCAATCGAGGCTTTTCTTATTAAGGACAAAAAGAAGAAGGCACGACTTCCGCTCGGGATAGGTGTCACGTGCATTGTCTTTGCTGTTGTCCTTGCATTCCTCTAAGTACTTAGAGGATTAGGGGAAAGCAATATAGGTTCTGAGACGGGGTGCCCCGGCGTTTGCCGTGGCACCCCTATTTGTTGATCGGACTTCCATTTTTCAAATTACATGGCCGCCATAGCAGCCCCAAGACATCTGCTATTTAAAAAAGCATGTCTCGAAAGCGTAAAATCGGGGTCTGGTCGACAGATCTCGGTTTTTCCCGCACTACGCCTGGATCCAGGACCTCGTATCCGAAAGCCGCTCCCGCGACGAGCTCGTCAAAGAACTAAGGCGCAATTGCGTTGTGCGTCTCGACGGTGCGTCGCACGTATAGAATCTAAGCATCCGCATGCCGGTTATTGAATGGAATGGACGCCACATGGAACTCCCTAGCACCCTGTGCAGCAATGTGTACGACTTCGCGTTTTGCCCCGAGCCCTGCTACGACCGCCTGGTCGATCTAGCCGACCCCGAGGACTGGGGTCCCAGTAACCGCATCCTCAAAAACTATCTGTCGTTCTCGTTTAGCCGCGCGGTGTTCCTGACCGAGCGCGACGTGGACCAGACCGCGCCGTCCAACCTGCCGTTGGTGTTCGATGACGACCGCTGCCTGTTCAACACCGGCCTGTACACGCGCCGTTACGAGACCATCTATGGCCTGTTTGAGCCCAACACCAAGCCCGACGCGCGCCAGCGCTGGTTTTTGAAGGGCTTCTTTAAGGAGAGCGACCCCATGCTGGTCTCGTTTGAGTACCTGCCGTGCCGCGTGCGCTTTGCCGAGGACCCCTCCGAGCTGGTCTTTGACTACCGCTTGCCCATCCGCTCCAACATCGACCACATTCTGGGCGATGAGGAGAACCTCACGCGTATTCCCGCCAGCCTGATGGGGGAGGGCAACTCGCTACTGCTGCGCCGCGCCTTTGAGGGAGCCGTCGTCGAGGCCGCCCGCCGCGCCGCCGCCAACTACACGCTCGCCGTGCCGCAGTTCTACGGCGGCCGGATCCAGCTGCTGCTGCCGCTGTGCCTAACCGGCGACAAGCCCGAACTGGCACTGACCATCCAACGCGAGGACGGCTTCTACGCCGCACGCACCTGCCTCACGCTCGACATGGCTTACAACAACGCTCGACTTATCTGCCGTCCTGAGACCTCGTGGATAAAGCGGTAAATGGTAGTTTAGCTGCGGTTTTGCCGATTGCTTTGGTTGCTTTGGCTTGACTGGCACTCACGAATTTAAAATCGGGGGCAAAAAGTTCTTGGTAAACCACGCTCGGCTATGATAGTATCTCTTTTGCCGAAAGGCGACGGGCGATTGGCTCAGGGGTAGAGCATATCCTTCACACGGATGGGGTCACAAGTTCGAATCTTGTATCGCCCACCATCAAAAGCGCAGGTCAGAGGTGTTAAGCCTCTGACCTTTTTCCTTTTGACACCAAGGCCGACACCAAAATCGACTCGAAGTCGTATAAGGCGTCTTTTTTTATCGCGCCCTTTTTTGACGCCATTGCATGTTTTGTATAAAACACATCCGTAATTTCAATGAACTCCCCATGTGATTCGAGCGCAAATGTGGAGACAGGGACCGCATGCCCAGAGCGTCTTCCAGCGGATTTCTATCACACGACGGTTTTCGGCAGAACTCGTCAAGCTTTTGGTCAGCGTTTGGTCAGCTTCCGGTACTTACCCGCATGATGCCCCGGTAGATAATCGTCCACGACCACAACCGCATGGTCTACGGCCGATACCAGGGGAGGCGCAAATGGACGAAATCGTCTGCGCAAACACCGCATTCCGTTACTGGCGCTGCCCGCCACAGGTGCGCGATCTCTATCCGCGCCTGCCCAACTCCGAAGAAGGCTGGCGAGCTCTATCCCAAGCCCCATTCGTAACCGACGTCCTCAAGACCCCAGTCATCACAGCAGCATCAACTCGAAGCAACCTACATTCCGAGACAAGACGTACCATCCGATGGAACAGCGCCTATACAGAGAAGGTCTCGATCGACACGGGCATGGGCTTTAGCGTCACAGACCCTCTTCATACGCTATTCACCATGACTCGAAGCGTTTCTTCATGCGACCTGGTTCTGGCCATGTACGAGCTCTGCGGATGGTTTTCGGTTTTTAAACCATCGCCCGCGGTCGACATGGCACTTGAGCAAGCAAAATCAGAAGAAGAGCAGTACACCACAGAAAGTCTTTTTGAACTAGATGAAACCCAAGACGAGGCCCCATGGAAGCGAGTCTATGCTCGTGCGAGCCAGAAGGACAGCGAGAATGATCAAAGTGGGCAGCAGAATGACGGATCCGGAAATAAAGCAAACGGAAAAGGCACATCGCTCTGGATGAGAAAGCCTCTTATTGAAATAGAAGAACTGCACAGATTTGCAGCGAAGGTTAAGGGCGAGATGTGGGGAAAACAATTCTACGAAGCCGCACGGCAGGTAATGGGTATTGCGGCATCCCCGCTAGAAGTTGCTGGAATCATGTTGCTAAGTCTTCCGAGGCGTACTGGCGGAGCGGAGTTTAAAAACATATACGTCAACGACTTAACACCGCTGTCGAATTCAGCTCGAAAAATCGCAGGTCAGAAAATCTGTTACGGCGATATCGTCATCGTAAACCCAATAATAATGAAAGCTGTGCTTATCGAACTTCAGGGAGAGGTTATCCATGGTTCAGGCGCCGTGCTGGACCACGATGCCGCACGAATGACAGCATTACAAAGCATGGGATACGACGTATTTCTTGTAACCCATGACATGCTCAATGATCACGATCAGCTTGATGCCATCATTCACAGTGTGTGTGAGCGATTGGAGTTGCGCTAAAAACCAAAAACCGAGGCGATGAGATGCGCTGAGACCAGATTGCGAGCCAACGTTCTGTGCAATTGGCTTGGTATTGGTAAGTAATATTGTTCAAGTGAGCATTATTACTACTTTATATGCTGCCAGTAATTAAGTGCCATTTTAAAACCACGCCGGTTTACTACGTTGGATTGGGGGTAGCTGAGCACACCGAATTCGTCGCTCGTAAAACCGCAGGTAGAATGCCTGCCCGTTTTGCGAATGTAGGCGTGTGGTCGGAAATCCGGGAATCGTCGCAGTAAACCGGTCTGTTTATGAAGCGACCAGCTGGCGCGAGCTGCGCACGGTTCAGTAAATTGACCCGAAGGCGCGGAGAGGGGCTCAGACGAAACCCTCCCGCGGAAGCACCGCGGATTGCTTTGTTCTGGCCGGCGGCACCTGGGGCGACATGCGCGCCCCGGGAAGGAGGGCGGCGGGCTTGCCGCTGCCCGCGGGGCGCGCCCCGCGGGCTATTTCGGGCATCGTGTGTCCCTTCGGCCCCGCGCCGTTCCACGCACCGTAAAATCTTTTCCAAAATTGTCCTTGCATCGGCGGGGGAGTTCCCGTATAGTACTTTCTCGCACGGGGGCGTAGCTCAGCTGGGAGAGCGCTTGACTGGCAGTCAAGAGGTCAGGGGTTCGATCCCCCTCGTCTCCACCCGAGCATTGAATGAGGCTCCAACGCAAGTTGGGGCCTT